>NZ_JBFRSN010001589.1:0-253 GCF_041473595.1 Vibrio sp. 10N.222.46.A1 | reverse complement strand
GACGGTGATGTTGTGATGGAAGGCGAGGGCACAGTAGAGATTGCACGCCCTAGCTTGTTCCGTTGGGAAACGACTTTCCCTGATGAAAACCTATTGGTCTCTGATGGTCAAAGCTTGTGGTACTACAGTCCGTTCATTGAACAAGTGAGCATTTACTGGCAAGAACAAGCCACATCGCAAACGCCATTTGTATTGCTGACTCGTAACCAAGCAAGTGATTGGGATAACTACAATGTTGCGCAAACGGGTAACC
>NZ_JBFRSN010001588.1:0-417 GCF_041473595.1 Vibrio sp. 10N.222.46.A1 | reverse complement strand
TACTGTGATTGGTATAAGCAATGCTCCACTCGTATCTTGTGTTTGCACAGGGACACGAGACAGCGGATACAAAAAAGGCTCCTAAATAGGAGCCTTTTAAGCATAGAAGTGAATGAATACAAGTTAAAGTCTTTTAAAACAGCAAATTGTAGCCATCTTTCTTTGTGCTTATTAACCTTCGATGAGGTCGTCTTGGCTGTAGGTCTGTAAGAAGCGCTCTAGACGACCAATCGCGATTTCTAGATCTTCGATATGTGGCAGAGTCACGATGCGGAAGTGATCCGGTTTTGGCCAGTTGAAGCCAGTACCTTGAACCAATAGCACCTTCTCTTGCTTAAGGAAGTCGAGCACAAACTTCTGATCGTCTTTGATGTTGTACATCTTGGTGTCGATCTTAGGGAACAGGTACATCGCGCC
>NZ_JBFRSN010001587.1:0-1778 GCF_041473595.1 Vibrio sp. 10N.222.46.A1 | reverse complement strand
ATGAAACGTGCAAGCTCTACATATCGATTACAACTGATTAAGGAAGTGGCTACTCGCCGAGATCGTCAGCGTTCTAATGACCCGATGGCAAACTACATACAAAACCTAATAGACAACAAAGATGACTGTGATACCTCGGTGGAACGTAACCAGAGATTCAGTGGCAGTCATTTTGATGAGCATATTGGTGGTTGGGTTAGCGACCATTGGGGTAGCAAGTAAGCCTATATCTCTAGTCACTGATATAGTCGATAGAACAGCATCGTTAGCTGTAGAATTAATATCCGTATTAACCTATCATCTGCAACAATTCCCTATCCAAGAGTAAGCAGAAAGTGCCTGAGTTAAAAAGAGAAAAAGAAGTGATGGTTGCCTTCCAAGTGATCCCTCGCGTTAAAGAAGGCAACAACTTCGAAGTGGTTGATAAAGCAATTGAAGTTGTGAAAGCTGCCGATGTGCCTTTCCAAGTCGGAGCTATGGAAACCACGATGAAAGGTGAACTCAACCTACTGCTAGATATCGTTAAAAAAGCAGAACAAGCTTGCTACGATGCAGGGGCTGTAGAAGTGATCACAAACATTAAAATTCACAGTAAAACCACGGAAGCCGATGATACATTTTGCACGTATCATCGTGGTGTAACGAAAGCGAATCACATGTTTGTTTAATAACATTTTTATTTTAGAAAGCTGTTTATTTAAGAAAACAGGGCCTTTAAGAAAGACTCTGAAGAACCAGCGGTATTATTGAAAAGGCATGTCTGAAAGGTGAGAAAGGATTTCCATTCGCTCTTCTTCTGACATCGAATGCCAATCACGCGGAGTCTCTTCAGGGTCATCTTTCGCCCCGATCGGTTTACGATCCAGTGCTTTGACTGGCTCTTTTTTGAGTTTTACGTTCTTTTTATTCATACCGACACCACTCCTTCAGGTACAAAGGTACCTACCTTAATATTACACCCCAACCATTATGTAAAGTAATAGTTACCTCGAGGTTAAATGAAATCTCAATACTTCCTCTTTAGCCGAAAAGATCTCTTTGGGGGCTTGTACTTCCCTCTTCGTCGACCGAGTTACCAACCAAGTTTTTTTGCTTCATTATTTTTCTTCTATAGCGTTGACGACACAGCTTTATGACGTGTAACTGTTCTGACGGCGTCATCGACATCCAATTAAAGCGCTCCTCCCTTTTACGCATACAGCCATTGCAATAGCCTTTGTCATCGCTTGAGCAAACCCCAACGCAAGGGCTTGGAACTTGGAAAAACTCTAACTGCTCCACCGCGCCTCCTTACATATTCAAAATTACGCTTACTATCTCAAAAATAAGCGATTAATTTGTCGCCTAGCTCATGAAATCCATACTAAACTATGACCTTATACTGACACATATAGTGTTTTGTAAACTATACTTTGAACCCATCAAGTTACACTTATTCGGTAACTTCGTTCTTTCCTTTGGAGCCTTATAATATGAAGTTTAGTTCAAAAAAATTACTAGCAGTAGCCGCTTTACCTATGATGCTAGCAGCATGCACAACAACAGGTGATAACGCGATGCAAGTAACACCAACCGATCTACAGCACCATAATTGGGAACTTGCGCAAATTGATGGCAAGAACATTGAGAAAAGCGAACACCAAGCGACACCTCGTCTAGAGATCGGCGAAAAGATGACAGCAAACGGCATGGCTGGTTGTAACAACTTCTTCGGTCAAGGCGAACTAAAAGACGGTCAATTCCGCATTAAGCAAATGGGCATGACAATGAAAATGTGT
>NZ_JBFRSN010001586.1:0-650 GCF_041473595.1 Vibrio sp. 10N.222.46.A1 | reverse complement strand
TCTCAGCGGTGGCTATCATCATGCGCACCGAGATTTTGGCAGTGGCTTCTGTTTGTTGAATGATCTGGTCTTGGCGGCCAAGCACGCATTAACCTTTGAGCATATAGATAAAGTGCTGATCGTCGACAGTGATGTTCACCATGGCGATGGTACAGCGACACTTTGCCAAGAGAGCGATGAGATTATTACTTTGTCATTCCACTGCGACAAAAATTTTCCTGCGCGTAAACCGTTATCTGATTTAGATGTGCCATTAAGTCGTGAAACAGAAGATGAAGAGTTCTTACGTTGTTTTGAACAAGTCACCAAGTTGGCGATTGCGCATCACCAACCTGATCTCATTATTTATGACGCGGGGATCGACATCCATCAAGACGATGAACTGGGTTATTTGAATGTTTCGACAAAAGGGATATTTGAACGCGACTGTTTCATGATTGAATTAGCGAAATCAGAGTCTATTCCAATGGCGTGTGTAGTCGGTGGCGGATATCGAACTGAACATCAAGATCTGGTGCCGATTCACATGCAGTTATTGAAGGCCGCATTTACTGTCAGCAGTTGAGTGGTGAGCTTGTGTGATCTCCAGATACAAAAAAGCTTTAGATTGATTTGATTGTGGGAAAATTTGTCAATGCTCAGCCTGAGCA
>NZ_JBFRSN010001585.1:0-1341 GCF_041473595.1 Vibrio sp. 10N.222.46.A1 | reverse complement strand
GCACTCTAACCATAACGTTGTGCCTTCTTGAGGCACAGCGTAGGACCAAGAGGCATCAGGCTCCAAATCATTGAGTACATAACTGTCACCAGAATAACCGTAGGCAAGGTCGATGTTAGCAAGACGTTCGGGTTGGCGAATATAGTCGATGACGTATTCGTTGCTTTCTAGGTGTGGCTTTTGAGCTTGCAGGGTTTTATAGGCAACGCGAAGTTCCTGCTCATTATTGGTGAATGGATCAAATTGATTTGCTAACAGTGCAGTACTCACCAAATCCGTAGGTTCGTAATACATACTTATGCGGCCACTGCCGTTGGTGTCTGGTTCGAGAATAGCGTTCCAAGAGGTGGGAGTGTTTACTTTGTCACTGCGATATAAGATTCCCGCAGTCCCCCAAGCGTAGGGAATGCCATACTCGCCACATCCTTCAACCCACCGTGAATCTATGTTACCAGCAATGGATTGTTGTAACTCACTGAGATTATGAAACAGGTTCTGCTTGGCTAACGCATTGAGCTTTACACTTTCTATAATGACTAGCTCAAATGCGCCACGACGTTCGCTCAATAGCACTTCATCTCTGATCGACTCATCAGAAAAAAACTGTTGTTTCAAAGAAATGCCGTACGTGTCACCTAGTTGGGTCACGACGCTATTGGATAGAAATTCATCCCAATTGTAGAGATAAATATCATTTTGTTGGCTAAACGCTGTGCCAGTTAAAAAGGATGATGACGCAAGAACAGAAACATAAAATGCTTTCACTGACGGATTCCTTTCCTACTTTGCTTAACTAAATCGTAGCCCAAATTTTGCGACATAGCTCAAATTTAGGTCTCTAATTTCAGTTCAACCTAACGCAATGCATTTAGGTGTGAAAATCCTATGACCTAATTGGAACTAAAAGTAAGCTTTGAGCACAAAATCATTATGTTAAATCAAGGGGATATCAACCTTTGACCGACGAACGCCTGAAGAAGTGCACGAATGACTCATCTACTTCCGATTTGGCACGACGAAAACACGGGATTTGTTTGATTATTAGGTTATTAGTAAATATATATTCATCTACTTGAGCATTTTTTCGTTAGTTATGCAATAGTGGGGCATTAATTGAACGACAGGAGGTTGGTTTATGGATGCAGGTTTAGTTGGGATTTTTGTTACCGTGGCGATTGCTCACTTTTTGGCGCTATTGAGCCCCGGACCAGATTTTGTGATTGTGGTAAAGAGTGCTGTTAAAAATAAGGGTAGAAAAGCACTCGGCGTTGCATTCGGTATTGCCAGTGCCAATGCAGTCTATATTGGTTTGTGTCTTATTGGGGTCGGTTCTATTTTGGC
>NZ_JBFRSN010001584.1:0-1209 GCF_041473595.1 Vibrio sp. 10N.222.46.A1 | reverse complement strand
TCATTAATCTCCTCCATAACTCTTTCAATTGTTGTAATAAGAGAATGAACAGGGTCTTCGCATGAAACTTGAGACTTTAAAGATGTAATCAATTTAATTCTTTCAAAAAGCTCAAAATTTAGTGGCGTAAATTTAGAAAGAGTATTAAGAATATCAAGACTCTCACTAACCAAATATTCATTCTTAAATCCCGGTGATTTAAATAGAGTTGCTAATTGATAGTCTGATGAATAACTTGTTGACTTTGAAGAATCAATCAACATATTTTCATCCAAATTTAATATAAAGCAGTTATCACTAGATAGTTTTGAAACTAAAAGGGGTGAGTGTGTTGCGATCACAAAATGACAACCAGAATACAATGAAAATAGATCATTAATTAATGGAATAAATTCTTCTTGCCACTCTGGATGTAGGCTTATTTCTGGTTCATCTATACATATTAATGAGTTGTTTTCTATTTGACTCGCAATGCCAAGTAACATCATAGCCAAACACTGCTCTCCTGAACTAGCATCAATAAAATCAACAAACTTCCGGTTATCATTGGCTTGAGATAGTTTTAAACTTGATACAGAAAATACCCCACTTTTTGATAATACTTGAATAGCTTTTACATAATCATCTTCAAGAATATTGTTTTTTGAAAAATTAATTGGAATACTAAATATCTTTTTCCATTTTCCGTTGTTGGAATCAAGCAATACTCGAATACTATTATAAATAACATCCACTTTATTATCCCACTCGAATCCTCCTATATGATTTTCATTAAAAATAGGATTATCAAATGTGGTTAGTAACTTAGAAACTTTACGCCTAGATAGATCATTTTCATCAAGCTTCACATTTGAACGATACGAGACAAGAATACGATTACCATATCCTAGGTATTCTAAGGTCTTCTTTATTACTTCAAAGTTTGTCTCAATTTTTTCTGGTTTTTTAAACATGCTATCTAAAACGTTAGAAATTAAAGAAACTATTGAGCTACTACGTTTGCTATTCTTCATTCCAATGTATGAATATATGCTTTCATTTGAAAGTGATTTAGATACATTCAAAGGAAAGCGATCAAATGGGCTTGTAGATAAGCAAATCATGCGCTGAGGAAAAACACGATATCTATCATCAACATGTGAAACAAGCTTGAAAACACTAGCAACTTGAGAACTAATTCTTTGCATAGTACATTCCAACCCATTGCTC
>NZ_JBFRSN010001583.1:0-1050 GCF_041473595.1 Vibrio sp. 10N.222.46.A1 | reverse complement strand
GCCTATGGTTGCAAACAATGGCGACGTCATGAGAAGGGCAATGCCTTGCCAAATAGGTACTGGGTAAGCCAATGCCCATATCCAAAGTTGAATACCAATAACAGACAAGAAGACACGGAATACGTGCAACTTTAGGTTGTCGGTTTTTAGCGCGCGGCGAATGCCCAGCGTTTTCAGATAAGGAAGAATAGCGAACAACGCGATGGCGTATTGAATGACGGCAACGGTGGTAGAAGTAAGTCCGAAATGAATGCTAGCGACTTGAGTTAGGCTATTAATAACGGCAAAGGCTAAGCCTGCGGTTAGCATCCAGCTAGCGCCTTGGATCGGATGGTGTTGTGACATGATGCTTCTAATTATTTGATGTGGTTCACCTATGATACGGATTTAGCACCACTTAACCAGAAAAAGCATTGATGAAGTTGGTCAGAATATTTGAATATGAAAAAAGGTTGAGCAACCGCCCAACCTTTCTAGTCTCTATCTAAAGTCGATTTAGATTAGAAATCGTAGCGGACACCTAGGCGAAGTGTGTCTTCACCAGCTGTCACGATACCTTTTGCATTTTTAACTTCGTCTAAACCATTAACGTAGTAAGAAAGGTATGTGCGGAAATTGCTGTTTAGTTTGTAGTAACCAGCTAATTCAATACCGTCGACAGCGTCTACTTTTGCTCCGCTGTTGATTTCATCTTCTTGGTAAGTATATACGACTGCAGCAGATACTTGCTTGGTGAATTTGTATTGCGCTGCAAATTCCATAGCAGTGAATGACTTAGCATCGGTACCTGTCGCTTTATCATCTAGGTCGCCTGTTGAATAAGTTGCAGCTAAGTACAGGTTGTCTAGAGAATACGCTAGGCCGGCAAGGATTTGGTCTGCGCTACCTTTATTTTCCCCTAGGTCTTCACCTGAGTAGGCTAGGCCAAGATCTAAGCCCATTGGCAGTGAGTAAACACCAGAAATGCCGTAGCCGTCAGAGTCTTTTTTGCTGTTGGTTTGGTAAGTGGCTTCTAGTTGCAGGGCATCAAAGCCGCCACGGTATGCAAAT
>NZ_JBFRSN010001582.1:0-458 GCF_041473595.1 Vibrio sp. 10N.222.46.A1 | reverse complement strand
CAATCGCACTGCCTAAATGACCGTGATCCTCCAGAGGTTTGACTAAAAAGTCTTTGATACCAAATCGTAATGCTTTCGCCACATCAGACATATCATCGGTGCCAGACACAACGATCATAGGCAGTGACGGATACTCTAAACTGAGCTCTTCTACAAGCTCAATGCCATCCAGAATTGGCATTGATAAGTCACACACAATTAAATCTGGCGCTGAGTCTCTAAGCTTTTGCAGAGCGTCCAGCCCATTTTCAGCCTCAACCACTTTATAACCAATCTTGTCTAAATACGCGCTGGTTATCCGGCGAAAAATAGGATCATCATCAACCAACATAACGCATTTTTGATTGAGAGCTTCCTGAGCCGAGGTCATAACTGGCTGACTGTGAGTTTTGTACATAATCTCTAACCTCACAAAACTAAGTCGAATTATTATTGTTATCTGTTCCAAGAACTAATAT
>NZ_JBFRSN010001581.1:0-447 GCF_041473595.1 Vibrio sp. 10N.222.46.A1 | reverse complement strand
TAACAGATTCGTTCGATAACATTTCAGACCAACGAGATTTTTCAAGCCAATGGTTTTGCGTTGATGACGGCGGAGAGATCCCTGAAGACCAAGAGCTGCATTGGCACCTAAATCACTTGCAAGATAACCCTAGTGCGGCAAGAGACTTATTGCACGCGCTGCTTCCTGACAAAGACACACGACAAGGCTCATGGCGTTGCAGTTACCGCCTACTACAATCAACAGAGATGATGCCACTTGTGTTCGACTATGCGTGGATGATGAACGGGCAGTTTGCTTTCTACCTTGTCGATTCGTCATCTTCTGATAACGGCGGCTCAGCGGCCACATTGTTGGTGAGAGCGTTATTCCACGATTACATCAGAAATAGAAAAGATTTTAACGTTGATCTCAAAGATATCGCGGAGATTTTGGAGAAGGGGATTCGTTGCTCTAAATGTTCAACCC
>NZ_JBFRSN010001580.1:0-739 GCF_041473595.1 Vibrio sp. 10N.222.46.A1 | reverse complement strand
TCTGAACAACAGAGCGATACTGCACCTGCGGGCGTGAGCAACGATGAATTTGATATTGATGACATCTTCGCTCAGGTTGCGGCTCAGAACGATCAAGTCAATGAGCCTGTGAATCTCGATAATGATGACGAGGTTGCTGAGAATCTAAACAGCGCTTTGGCGTCTGATGATGATATCGATAACATCCTTTCTCAGTTTGATCTGCCAACCGAAAGTGAAGAAACTCAAGGCAGTGTCGACCTGCTCGATGAGCAATTGACAGGGGATGATGTTGATCTCAGTAATTCAACAGATCTCCTAGATGATATGTTGGAAGATGAATCGGATGATGATTCTGAGAGTGATCCTCTAGGTTTTGACTCATTATCTGAACTCGAAGAACTCTCAGGCTTGTCGACCGATGATGAGCTAGATATTTCGGAAGACAGTACTGAAACCTTGGATGAGTTGATTGATGATTCTGATGATGACTTTGAACTCGATGCCGAGAGCACAGACTTACTAGATGATTTTCTAGACGAAGACGCCAATGATGCTCAAGTTGCCGTCGAAGGTGACGAGACGTTAGATGAACTGCTAGGTAATGATCTATCAGTCGGTGAAACCGATGAACAAGATTCAGACTCTTTAGACCCATTTGATGATCTACTGACAAGTGGCATTGAAGACGAACTTGAACCTGAAGAGAAGGCGTTTGATAAAGAGTTAGACGAAGCCTTTGGTTTTGACAACGCCAGCG
>NZ_JBFRSN010001579.1:0-228 GCF_041473595.1 Vibrio sp. 10N.222.46.A1 | reverse complement strand
TATGATCAAAGTTAGATCACACCCTTTGATCCAAAAAAGATCCATGATCTTGTTGATCATTTTCTACTTATCCACAGACGCCCTCGATCCTAATAATAGATCTAATAAAAGATCTCTCTAAAGATCTTATCTATATTAATTAAAAACAGCTTTTTCGAAAAATTCCAAAAACGTTTTCTCAAGCTATGAAAACAGGTAGAATATCGCTCCTTTTTATCAATCTAGAAA
>NZ_JBFRSN010001578.1:0-1089 GCF_041473595.1 Vibrio sp. 10N.222.46.A1 | reverse complement strand
CCCTAATACTAAATAAAATTGGCCGCGTAATGAACCTAAGTACCAAACAAAAGCAGCATCTAAAGGGCCTAGCTCACAGTTTAAAACCTGTTGTGCTAATGGGCGCAAATGGACTTACTGAAGCTGTTCTAGCGGAAATCGAATTAGCTCTAGACCACCACGAACTGATCAAGATTAAAGTTGCATCAGAAGACCGTGAGACTAAGCAACTGATTATCGATGCAATTGTACGTGAATCTAAAGCTGAGAAAGTACAGACTATCGGTAAAGTTCTAGTACTGTTCCGTCAGTCAGAAGCACGTAAAATCGAGATTCCACGCAAGTAAGCGAGCTTGATATAAGCTAACTTCATTAAAAGAAAGCCACTGCGCTTAGCTTTTAGTGTAGCGTGAGAAACGAAAAAGGTCGCATTAGCGACCTTTTTACTTATCAAAAACAAAGAAAATTCAATTAGATGTATTCTACTTTGTCGATTTCGAAGTCTTTATCACCACCTGGGGTAGAGATCAGTACTTCATCGCCTTCCATCTTACCGATAAGGCCACGTGCAATTGGGGATTTCACAGAAATGCGACCCGTTTTGATATCGGCTTCATCTTCAGAAACGATTTGGTAGCGGAATTCTTCATCCGTATCTACGTCAATCAAAGTCACTGTCGTGCCAAAGATAATCTTACCTGTGTTATCCATCTGCGTTACATCGATGATCTGAGCCAGTGATAGCTTATATTCAATATCTCGAATTTGAGCTTCACAGATACCCTGCTCTTCACGAGCGGCGTGGTATTCAGCATTCTCTTTCAAGTCACCGAGTTCACGAGCTTCACCAATAGCTGCTGAAATAATAGGACGTAGCTTAAGTAGGCGATCTAATTCGTCACGTAGCTGCTGAGCGCCACGTACTGTCATTGGAACCTTTTCCATTTTTTACCTCTATGCCAAAGCTTTCTTTGGCCAACATAAATCCACCCAACATACTTATTGGGTGATAGAAACAAAACGATTTGGCTTAGTGTAAACAAACTTTATGGCTAAATCACCTTTATTCCACTTTGCGTTATAAAAGCTTTATCTAGGTCTAAATTACAG
>NZ_JBFRSN010001577.1:0-1096 GCF_041473595.1 Vibrio sp. 10N.222.46.A1 | reverse complement strand
CTTATGTGCAATTTAAGGGCGTGGGGTTGACAAGGTTATATTAAAATAGCACCTCCAGATAAATTATCACTTAACATTTAGTTAGAGTTTTCCATACTTAAATAATTCCCTTTACTCTGTGTTTTTTACGAAGTAATTAGAGGTTGCTTATTTTTAATTTTTACAGGTTGATATTCCATTTTGTTTCTTGTGTGGTTGTTATTTGGGTGGGTAATACGTGAATGTAAATTGATTCATAGAGTGGGAATTAACTCGAGAAACGGAAACTAACTCGTAGAATGGAAGTTAATTTCTCTAATCTGGGTGATCAAGTTATCCTCGATGAGGACTGATACGCTCTCGATTAAGTTGTTATCAACACCGTTAAATACGTTCACGTTAGTGATTAGCTTTTTCATAGTCTGCACCTTTTGGAAATGAGTGTGTGTCGCTGATGGAGTCATCATATGGGGACAGCATTTGAAGAATGGCCATTTGGTGACAGTGATGAATTGGGTGTGTTTTTGCTATTGCTATTGCTATAAGAGAAGGAAGGGGGATTTCTGTCGAATCATTAATTTGAATAATGATTATTGGTGGTGTCACAAAATGGTAAGTTTTGCTCCTTTTCGAGCGCTAAGATGTATTTCAAATCAAGGCGACTTATCAAATTAGAGAGAGACAGAATGACTAAATCAGACAAAGTTTACGGGTTCAACACACCACAACGTCTATTTGTAGGTTACACGTTAGCTGTGCTGGTGGACTTAGTGGTACTTAATTTTTTCGATGAGTACTGGGACTTCGTCAACATTGAGTCTTTCACTATTTCTTTGATAGCAGCGTTATTACTGCAGTTATTGTTGAAGCTCTCTATTGGCTTAGAACACAAGATTGCTGAGCACTTCAAAAGTAAACCGGGTACCGGGCCTAAGGTTTATCGCGCCATCACTACTTACATCATCTTGGTGGGTTCAAAGTTCGTGATGCTAGAAGCGATTAACTTATTGTTCGGCGAGAAGGTGAGCTTTACAGGCCCTTGGAATGGTGTAGTGGCGTTCTTCGCCGTGGTATTTACGATTCTCATTGCTGAAGTAATTGTATCGAAGATCTACTT
>NZ_JBFRSN010001576.1:0-279 GCF_041473595.1 Vibrio sp. 10N.222.46.A1 | reverse complement strand
GAACAATTGCTTGTAATAATTATCCATTTGATTGGTTAATTTTATAAATATATTTTGTTACATAATCAAAACTGATGGCTCTTTTGAATATGCTCCTTATAACAACGCCTCTTACAACCGAGGCTCGCACAGCTAAGATTCTTACAAAAATGCCCATAAAAGCAATGACTTTAATGGTTCTAACTTTGTCATCACTGTCACAGGCTTCCACTATTGAGAACGATGAACTATTGCTGAAATCATTGATTAAACGAGGTGTTATCTGTTCTGGCTTAACCT
>NZ_JBFRSN010001575.1:0-337 GCF_041473595.1 Vibrio sp. 10N.222.46.A1 | reverse complement strand
TTCAGACGCACCCAATAACAGGTAACCACCAGGATTCAGGCTATTTGCCATCTGGTTAAGTACTTTTGACTTCATATCCGGAGAGAAATAAATCAACACGTTACGACAAAAGATAATGTCGAATTTGCCTAACAGTGCATAGCTCTCCATCAAGTTCTGAGGACGGAAGTTTACCATTCGCTTAACGTTGTCTTTCACTTTCATACGACCATCGCCAGCATCTTCAAAGAAAGTGCGACGGCGCTCAGGAGAAAGTCCTCGGCCCAAGGCAAGGTTGTCATAAGCGCCAGTGCGGCACATATCTAACATACTTGCTGAAATATCAGTAGCGGTAATC
>NZ_JBFRSN010001574.1:0-1544 GCF_041473595.1 Vibrio sp. 10N.222.46.A1 | reverse complement strand
ATTCGGGTACTTGATTCCAATAGCTTGGGAGTTATTGTCCCGTGGTTAAATTTGAATGCCTCTTTTTCTCCGGTGACGGCGCTGCCAGGTAAAATCGCCTTTGTTTCTCAATCCGCTGCAGTGTGTACAACGATTCTAGATTGGGCGAACGATAAAGAGATCGGCTTCTCGGCGTTTATCTCGATAGGTAATGGCAGTGACATAGAATTCTCAGAGCTGTTGGATTATCTGAGTACCGACTCTCACACCGAAGCAATATTGCTTTATGTTGATAGTATTAAAGATGCGAGGCGCTTTATCTCTGCTGCGCGTGCTGCGTCACGTAATAGACGAATTCTAGTGTTAAAAGGCGGGCGAACCGCTAAAGGCCGGGCGGCGGCCATGCTACATACTGGCGGTGCCGATACGTTAGATATTATCTATGACTCAGCGATCCGACGCAGCGGCATGTTGCGAGTTAAGAACTTACATGAACTGTTTGCAGCGGTAGAGACTCTGACTCATTCAGTACCACTACGTGGAGAGCGCTTGGCTATTGTGACCAATGGGGGCGGCCCAGCGATCATGGCGGTGGATACCCTTTTTGACCGTGGTGGTAAACTTGCCGAGTTTTCTGAAGATACGCTAGAGAAACTCAATAAGGTTTTGCCATTGAGTTGGTCTCAGAGTAATCCAATCGATATTGTTGGTGACGCCGGTGAGCAACGTTATATCGATACGATAAACATCTTGTTAGATGGTGATGAAGCGGATGCGATTCTTATCATGCACAGCCCTTCTGCGATCGCACATTCAGCTAAAACAGCTGAACGAATTATTGAAGCCATTAAAAAGCATCCTCGCCACAAGCGATTTAACATTCTAACGAATTGGTCTGGTGAGCTAACAGCAAAGCCAGCACGAAAGTTGTTTACCGAAGCGGGTTTCCCAACCTATCGAACACCTGAAAGTTCAGTAGTCGCATTCATGCACTTGGTCGAGTACAGACGTAACCAACGTCAGTTAATGGAAACGCCAACCACGGCAGAAAAAGTCCATATTGAAGATCTAGCAGATGCAAAAAATTGGATAGAACGACAACTACTGGATAAAGACACAGTTAGCCTTGATACGCATCAAAATAGCCAATTTTTCAAGCACTTCAACCTAGATGTATTACCAACTTGGATAGCTTCTGACCCAAGTGAAGCGGTACATATTGCCGAAACGATTGGTTACCCAGTCGCAGTTAAACTACGTTCGCCAGACATTGCACATAAGTCGGACGTGCAAGGAGTCATGCTTAATTTAAGAAACAGCAATGAAGTCGCCAATGCGGCTCAGGCGATTCTCGATCGCTCTCAACTGTCGTTCCCTACTGCGCATATTCATGGCTTGTTAATTCAAGGAATGGCCAAACTCGCCGGCGGGCAGGAGCTACGTGTAAAAGTGACAACGGACGAAACCTTTGGTCCTATCATTTTACTTGGTCAAGGAGGTTCTGAATGGGATGAATCCATTGACGCTGCTGCAGCCTTTCCACCACTCAATATGACACTGGCGCG
>NZ_JBFRSN010001573.1:0-2068 GCF_041473595.1 Vibrio sp. 10N.222.46.A1 | reverse complement strand
TGTCGTAACCGATCACTGAGATATCTTCAGGAATACGAATGCCTTTTTCTTGTAATCGGCTCATCAGTCCTAATGCCATGGTGTCGTTAAAACAGAATACTGCGGTAGGGCGATCTTCCATCTCAATGATTTGGTCAGCAGCAATCACAGCTGTGTCACATTCAAAGTTGCCTTCGATGATCATATTTTCATCGGCAGTAATCTTCGCTTCATTGAGTGCGCGCTTGTAACCTGAGATGCGTTCAACACACGCTGCTTTGTCTAAGTGGCCACTTAAACATGCAATCTTGGAGTGACCGCGCTCAATGAGGTATTTGGTTGCTAGGTAGCCACCTTCTTCAGAGTTATCGATGATCTTATCAGCCTGAGAGCTTTCAGGGCCCCAGTCCATGATAACTTTAGGGATGTCTGCGTGACGGTCTAACATCTCTCTTAGTTCTTCAGTCAGGTCAGAACACATAACTAAGATGCCATCTACACGTTTCTCTGCAAGCATTCGAATGTAGTCACGTTGCTTTTCGTAGATACCGCCCGTATTGCACAAGATCAAAGTGTAACCTTGACGGTAGCAGTAGCTCTCAACACCATCGATAACTTCAGAGAAGAATAGGTTAGTTGATTGAGTCACTAGCATACCGATGGTGCGTGTTGTATTGCACTTCAAACTACGAGCAACGGCACTTGGCGCATAGTTCAGTTCGTCTACGGCTTTGTTTACTTTTTCTTGAGTCGCTTCAGCAACAAAGCGAGTTTTGTTGATTACGTGAGAAACGGTTGTTGTTGATACGCCGGCTAAGCGTGCGACATCTTTTATAGTGGCCATGTTTTTATCCTATTAGAAGCTACTTTCCCAAAGTACGGAATGAAGTAGCCGTTAAGCTACCTAACTAAGAGCTTAAATTTGTAGGGCTCTTTGGGTACTAAAGTGCTAAAAAACAAAAAACCGCTATTGAGCGGCTTGTCTTAACACCGAAATGCTCTGAACTTCAATAAGTGTAGCATTTCGTGAATGTTTCATATTTTATCGTTTGCGGTCACAATTTTAGACTGACTAGAAATTACTCGCAATAAAATTCACCCAGAAATCCGGGTGAATGGTCACAATTCTATTGAATTTATTTATCGAGTCGTCAAAAAAAGCTTATTCGCCAGCTAGGTATTGAGTGTCCAATTTGCAGAATGCCAATAGCAGGGATGAGATTGAAGCGTAGAAACCGAATGTGTCAATGTCATGACATTTGGCGTTGAACTTTGGTACCCAAGTAAGCAGTTGCTGTTCGATAAATTGTTGTTGAACAGCGAAGGATTTCTCTAGTTCTTCTTCAAGTTCAGTTTCGTTCGAACGAATGATTAGATTACCTAGGAAATCGAGTTCGATAGCAATGTGGTCAGCTGGCTCTTTTAGGTCTTGGTTAACCACTAAGTTGTGTTTAGCCATGATCTCTTCCATATCTTTTGCTGGCTTGTCGTTCAATAGGCCAGTCTGGCCGATATACATAGAAGCGTAAGGAAGTGCGCCATGTTTATCAGTCTTTAAGAATAAGTCACAGAAGTCAGCAGACAATTCTAATTGAGCATCTTCACGTGTTTGTAGACGGTTGAGCGCATCCACTAAGCTATCAATCGCCGGCTTTAGTGTTTCATTTTCACCTAAACCAGTTAGGAAAGAACGAATTTCAACAGAGTGGTAGTGATCGAGTTCTTCTTGAGTGAGCTCTTTAGCGAACAAGCTTGATAGCCACCAGTATATTTCTGATCGTTGTTCGTTGAATGCTTTCGTATCTTTCATTTCTTAGATCCTGATTTAGTCTTGTGGTGTGTGTATACCTGGCATCGTCGAGTGATTTATGTATAGGCACACCAAGGCTGAATAACAAGGTTATTTGCGAAACGCAAAGTTACTCGTTAGTAGTAATGCCTATATTGAATTGCGATGGGCGACAAATAGCAAGGTTTAAGATTGTCTTGTATCAAAAAAAAATCATGTTTCTGGCTTTTATCTTCTGTAGTACTAGAATTGTTACGAGTTATGAATAGAATGGTCACTGAAACTATTAAATAAGAAAAG
>NZ_JBFRSN010001572.1:0-343 GCF_041473595.1 Vibrio sp. 10N.222.46.A1 | reverse complement strand
AACGCTAAAGCCGGGGTTTCACGCAACTGCTTAATAGGTTCATCTATTAAGCAGTAGAGATATAGCAAGAGTTGCCGAACCAGAAAAACCTTGTGACTAAAGACGAGACATCTTTATCAACCATTTCAAATTAGTAAGAAGTAAACCTCACTAAGACATTCTCTAAAGGTTAATCATTGAATCGATAGCCACAAATATCAACTAACGTAATCAAGCGCTTCTAGAAAGAGCAGGACTTTTATAATTAGTGTTGGAATATCAGAGTTCGTGAGCAACGAGAAACGCTTCAACAAAAGTCGGAGACGAATAATAAACTCAGATGCCGGAAACGACGAAAGCCTAG
>NZ_JBFRSN010001571.1:0-1530 GCF_041473595.1 Vibrio sp. 10N.222.46.A1 | reverse complement strand
GATTCACACATCGAACAAACATCAACAAACACAGAGAAGTAAAAGGTAAGTATGGAACAAATTTATTTAGCTGGCGGTTGCTTATGGGGCGTACAGGAATTTATTAAGTACGTTCCTGGTGTTATCAGCACAGAAGCAGGCCGTGCCAATGGAAGCACCCACCAGCTAACAGAAAACGGGTCGACGCAGCAAAGCGATTACGATGGCTATGCAGAGTGCGTACAAATTGAATTTGATCCAAGCGTTACGTCTGTAATGATTTTGATGAAACACTTGTTTGAGATTATCGACCCTTACAGCGTGAATAAACAAGGTGTCGATGTCGGAGAAAAATACCGCACAGGCGTTTACAGTACTAACGCAGAACACTTAACCGAAGCTAAGCACTATATTGCCTCTCGTGACGACGCCGACCGTATCGCACTCGAGATATTACCGTTAACTCACTATGTCGCGAGTGATGACATCCACCAGCATCACTTAAGTCACTTCCCTGAAGATCACCACTTGTGCCATATCCCTTGGGATCTGCTGCATAAGTATAAATCACAGTAGTCACGACGTAAGATTGAGATGGTCACGACCTAAGATCGATAAAGCCTCAACAGATATTACCCGTTGAGGCTTTGGCTTTATCGGTGCTAATGGCCAAGACAGCTATCGTGAATTGGTTTGATAGCTCAAACCATTAAGCATTAGCCATTAGCCAATAAGTTACTTAGTCGTATTCTCAAGCACGTAGTCCGGACCCGCGGTTTCAGCCGTCACGACCGCAAGTTTAGACACATCTGCGCCTTCACCTTGGTAAGCGTTAATGCCGTTAGTAACGGTCATTGCGGGCAACTCAACAGAGAAGCTCGAGATCTGCTCAGATGCTGTCACTTGGCCAACATATGTTTCATTGTCATACGTTGCGCCCATTAGCGGGTAATCTTGCGTTGCACGTACACTTACAAACTCAGGAGATTGCGAGTTATCAACCACGTTGTGTTTGAACGCCACATCAACACCTGCATAAATCTTTTCAACTTCCGCATTATTGAACAGGCTAACACGGTGAGTTTGGTTGCCATAGATAATGCCCCACTCAGTGTCGACTAGAGAGTTATTTTCGATGGTGATGTTTTTCGGCGTCCACTGCTTGTTCAGCTCTTTGCCCTTCACCGATTGATCTAGCTGCTCACCATTCGCTACGTCGATGATACCTGTGTTAATAACAATGCCGCCACGTAGGTCAGCATTGCCTTCAATCACACCGTCACGTCCACGAGTATTCGCAATGTAGTTATTACGGATCACATGGTCTTCGTCGTAGATTCGAATACCACCCGTTAAGTTCTTTTTATTACCTAGAATAATGTTATTTTCAACACTACTTCCTTTACCATGACGCAAAGAAATCAAAGCTGAACTTTCAAAAATTGTATTTCCAGAAATTGTGTTGCCACCCGACTTAACTGAGACAAGCTCGCGCTCGCCATCCATGTCGATCATCAAGTTATTAACGAATTTTGAATTAGAGTCCCACTG
>NZ_JBFRSN010001570.1:0-936 GCF_041473595.1 Vibrio sp. 10N.222.46.A1 | reverse complement strand
AGTTAATGATCGCTTTAATTACTTTACTAACTATTAGTTTTGTCAGCTATTGTATTTTCACTTACCCAATACTAACTCAACAACCAACGACTACTAGTTGTTCGTCACAGAAAGTTTGTAGCCCAAATGTTGAACATTCACATCAGCGTAGCCTAGAGCAACGGCATAGTCTGCTGCGTTTGTTAAAGCAGAAAACATGATTGAAACGGCTAGTGTTATAAACATACTCATTTTCATATTTTGTTCCTTTTTGGCTAAATAGTTTTAACTGGTTAAATGGGGTTAGTTAGTTAATTGAGCGGACTGAATGTTATTACCAACGTGAGCGATATGAACGATGGCAACTTTTGCAAGTCGCCTGCGCTGCTTCTAATCCTGATTCCGCCAGTGATACATCACCTTGTTGGCTACCTTGATAGAGTTCTTGGAACCCTTGATTCATTTGACTTAGTAGTCGTTCGAATTTTTCAGGCTCACTCCACACACTCTCTTTAGCTTTACTTCCCTCTTGGCTGCCCACCGGAAATGACGTCAGTAACAATTCGCTATGAGCTGTTAACTCTAAACTCGTTTCTTCTAATACCTGCCAACTCGTATCGTTGCCATCTAATAAGTCTTTGGCTTGCTCAATCAAGGTTTCAACTTGTGTAAATGCGTATTGGCGCTGTTCAATTTGGTTCGAATGATCTTGTGATGCCCAAGCGTGGGTACTAAGTAAAACGGTTGTAGTGCACAGTAGGCTCACCAATCTCTTGTGAATCATTCTCTTGTTCATATTGATCTCTCCTCGCTTCATATAGCTTTTGTTGTCTGGTTTCGATACAGACATCGATGATTCGTTTCGGTGTTCCGTTTTGCTCTGATGTCTGTGTTTCTTTGATGCCTGTGTTTCCTTGATAAAGTCAATTTACACAGCAATAGTTGCAATTGCAACTA
>NZ_JBFRSN010001569.1:0-388 GCF_041473595.1 Vibrio sp. 10N.222.46.A1 | reverse complement strand
TCCTTTTTTGTTTTCTGCTCAATGTGTTATTTGATACACGTCAAATAACCGTTATAAAATTCAAAAACCAACTAAAAATAAAGTTTGAATAAAATTCCAGGATTATTCAGGCCATTAATTAGGAATGCCTACCCAGTCAATCTCCCTTTGATTTACCGTCATCCCCATCGAATATTAATCCAAGCTAACTAACCAAAAAACCTTGCCAATTTTCTGCCATTTTCCAGCCCTTTCATTAGCCATTATTTTTGTGAACAGCACCAAACTTAAATACTGACGTAAGGAATAAAATAACCGCAGCTAAATTAAATCTAACTTCATTTGGATTGGTAAATATAAAAACAACCTTAATTTAAAGTCAGCAACTTTATATCGTTGAGTGCTTTAT
>NZ_JBFRSN010001568.1:0-220 GCF_041473595.1 Vibrio sp. 10N.222.46.A1 | reverse complement strand
GATCCGGGTTTGATTATTTGGTACGTAGACGAATCTCTGACTGATAACTGGGTAGGCAAGCACCCAGGTGAAGGTTGGTTAGGTGTGGTCGATGCCGACCAGAATGCAATGACTTGGGAAAAATCCGGTGAAGTCGCTCAAACTCGTTACCAAGTTCGTGATGCCGCGTTTTCACTCAAAGATCATACTCCAATGCGTCTTGTAAACAGCGACAATGATG
>NZ_JBFRSN010001567.1:0-1119 GCF_041473595.1 Vibrio sp. 10N.222.46.A1 | reverse complement strand
TGGTTGTACATGGCAGTCTGCATCTGCTAGGTTATGATCATATCGAAGATGATGAAGCTGAAGAGATGGAGTCACTCGAAACAGAAATCATGCAAACTATGGGGTTTGAAGACCCGTATATTCTAGAAAAGTAAATCGATTCTAGTAAAGTAGGTTGCAGAGAAACAATAACTCATCGAACCTGTGATTTTCGCAGGAATCTGAGTTGTAACGTGTGCTATCACACTTCTGATAGCGTTATTTTTTGAGAAATCATGAACGAAGGTAACCCCCCCACTTCTGAGGGAAGTAAAAAATCTGAAGGTCCGAGTAGAAAGTCCTTCTTTGAACGCCTAGGCCAACTATTTCAAGGTGAAGTTAAAGATCGCCAAGAGCTCGTAGATGTAATCCGCGACTCAGAAATTAATGACCTAATTGACCACGACACGCGCGACATGCTCGAGGGTGTAATGGAAATTTCAGAGATGCGAGTACGCGACATCATGCTGCCTCGCTCTCAAATGGTTACAGTTGAACGCACCGATGATTTAGATACATTGATTGCGCTTATTACTGATGCTCAACACTCTCGCTACCCAGTGATCAGTGAAGATAAAGACCATGTTGAAGGCATTCTATTAGCGAAGGACCTACTTAAGTATTTGGGTTCAGAAAGTGCCCCATTTGATATCGAACAAGTGATTCGCCCTGTCGTGGTTGTTCCTGAAAGTAAGCGTGTTGATCGCCTACTCAAAGAGTTCCAAGAAGAGCGCTACCACATGTCTATCGTTGTCGATGAGTTTGGCGGAGTTTCTGGCCTGGTAACCATTGAAGATATCCTCGAAGAAATCGTTGGTGAAATTGAAGACGAGTTCGACGATGAAGAAGAGCTAGATATTCGTAAGCTGAGTAAGCATACTTTCTCTGTTAAAGCTTTAACCACTATTGAAGAGTTCAACGATACGTTTGGAACTGCCTTTAGTGACGATGAAGTGGATACGGTAGGCGGCATGGTTATGACAGCACTCGGTCACCTGCCGGTTCGTGGCGAAATTGTAGAGATTGAAAACTACCATTTCAAAATAACATCAGCAGATAACCGTCGTGTGATTCAGTTACAGGTAACCATTCCTGACGAAC
>NZ_JBFRSN010001566.1:0-349 GCF_041473595.1 Vibrio sp. 10N.222.46.A1 | reverse complement strand
GTTTATAACCGTTTATAAACACTCTGAACCAATAAACAAAGGGCCACTCAATCGAGTGGTCTTTTTGTATCTGATTATTCTTAATCAGCGAATACGTTATTCCGTCACGGCTTCTTGTTTGAAGCATGGGCTCTTTAACGTGTTCATCTTCTCGATTTCATTGGTTAAACGCAGTGAAAGCAGCGCTTTTTGGTTTGAAGCAAAATCGAACATAACGATGGTCGCAGTGCCGATTGTCGTCAGCTTCTGTTGAGCCTTACTGACGATCGCGTATTCCATGGTGAAGCGGTCGTCTTGAATGTCTGTAACACGCGAGCCAATCATCAAGGTATCTGGATACGTGACTGGG
>NZ_JBFRSN010001565.1:0-650 GCF_041473595.1 Vibrio sp. 10N.222.46.A1 | reverse complement strand
GAGTGGGCTCGTGAGAAAGTAGAGAATTTCTACCTTTACCGTTTCAAGCGCATGCCTAAAGCTTCTGATATCGAATACCAGATGCCTCCACGTTCACGTACATTCCGTCACGGGTTAGAACCTCGTGAGCCAATGGAATTAACGGTTGAATCGATTCTAGCATCACAAGCTAAAGCAGCGTCAGCATTTAAAGAGCGTCGTGGCGGCAACGGTCGTAACTTTCGTCGTTAATAGAAATGCGTCGCTAGCAAAAGGGCGTCGTTAATCGAAAGGCGTCGTTAAGTAAGGCTTTCGCTAATAAAAAGGCGTCGCTAGAAAAGCCGTCGAAATAGCCTAATCAGCTAAAGCGAAAAGCGTAAAATACAAAAGGAGCCTAAGTGCTCCTTTTTTAATGCGTGTCGATTTAGTCGTTCGCCTTAAGCTTCGCGGTTCTTTCTTTGATTCTTCCAAAGGTCAACGCCATAGACAATAGCGCTGATCAGTAAGAATAGCGCTGACACAGAAAACAGAGCGGGCATTTTTAGAATCCACGCGAATGTGGCAGCAAGAAAAGCGACAAAGCAAATGAGTCGACTTGATGACATGACATGACCGAGTTTAATGTTCATAACGCCTCCTAATGAAGTCTCACTTTCGACAGGAGAATTATC
>NZ_JBFRSN010001564.1:0-1334 GCF_041473595.1 Vibrio sp. 10N.222.46.A1 | reverse complement strand
GTCGTACTCATCATCGAGATTCCCTGTATTTACTCCTGTCTTTTTTAACTGGCTATCGAGCTTCTCTAAATGGGACTTGTAACCCTCTTGCTCGGTGTTCAGCTTGCTCAACTTAGCTTGTTGCTTTGTGATTTTCTCCGTGAGTGCAGCGCTTGGGGATTCAACGCCTGCCGCTTTGACTTTTAACTCTTCAAGCTTTTCGCTGACCGCAGCAACAGCAATGGCATTCTTATTCATTGCTTTCCGTGAGCTTTTGAACGAGTCAATCATCCCCATTGCGGCAGAGTCATCAGCCTGTGTCTTTTGTACTTTCTTAATGGACTTGGCGTAATGATCACTCTCGCCACTCATACCTTTGAGAACGGCCGAAGTTTTATCTTTCATATCCATGAGAACAGACAGTTTCATTTTCATTCTGGATAGCCTTTTGTTGATACAAAAAAAGAGAGCTTATTCGCTCTCTTGTGGTGTTTGTTCGTGCCTTTGTCTGGCCAGCTCTCGAAACAGTAATAGATCGTCGTAGCTGAGTTTGTCTATTTCGCTTGGCGGCCAATGGAACACAAGGGCGATATCTGCGTAATAGTCTTCAACTCTATCTATAACTATTCCGTCGCGACGAAAAAAGAGGCAAGCGTCGTGAGCAAAGGCGCCCAGTTCTCTGGAGGCATGTTGATAATGTCACGCTCGTTCAAGCAAGAGATTCGAGGCAATAGGGTTTGTCCCGCTTCAAACTTCATTCCACACACATCTATCAAGCTCAACCCGCGCAAATGCCCAGAGTGTGGCTTGCTGATATCAATATGCGTTAGTGCTTTGCCGTCTTTTTCAATAGGCGAGGCCAGTTCAGCGACCTTGATTTGTGACTCGTCTTTAATGGGGTTGGTCATAACCAAGCTCCTTTTGTAATGCTTCTAGTTTCTTCTTCACGCCGCCTTTGTTTGGATCTAGCTTCATCACTAGCTCAAACAGGTTGTGCGCTTTTTCTTTTTCGCCAGCTTCAAAGTGCCAGTCACCGACTAGGCGGAACATTTTTACTTTAAGTGGGGCGTTGGTAGCAAGCTCGCCAGTCAGTAAATCGCTCACCGCTTTTAGCAGATATTCGCGCTTAAACGCTTTCTTTTCGGTGTGCGCTTTGTGCGTGTACTTAAATACGTAATCACAGAAACCCGTTTGACCGTTCACTTTAAAATTAGCCGGTGCTTCTAACCCGCCATCAATGGCTGCTCGAAAGTCAGCGTGGATCTCTTCAAACTTGCCAAGGTCGAAGTGCCACATATAAAAGCACCACATCACATCGAGGTTGCCGTAGTCGCCTTTGTGGGTAACCAGTAGCT
>NZ_JBFRSN010001563.1:0-357 GCF_041473595.1 Vibrio sp. 10N.222.46.A1 | reverse complement strand
ACAAAACCTATTGTTTGCACCGCACACTCCTAGTTGTAGTGTAAATTCGATGAAATCACATTACTTATCATTGTGACTTGAGTTGCTTAATCTACAAGAGCAATATTGGGGGAATAAAACCTTACCACACACATGGTAAATCAAAGGATTAGAATGGAAAACCTAATAGACGCAGATTTGTTTTCTCAAGTAGAAGAACACCTGAAATGTACCGAACAAAGCTGGTTGATGGGCGCAGGTATTAGTTTTGACGCTAAGCTGCCACTTATGTATCCGTTGACAAATAAAGTTAAAAAGGACTTGAAAGCCGGTAGCAAGGACGTATTCGATAAGATTGTTGAGCCCTTATTCAAAGAG
>NZ_JBFRSN010001562.1:0-1201 GCF_041473595.1 Vibrio sp. 10N.222.46.A1 | reverse complement strand
CAAATAAGTTAAAAACAATGAATATTAAAATGATGGGTAGCTCCCTAATTATCGCTGGTACCGCTCTCGGTGCTGGTATGCTTGCGATCCCAATGGTATTAGCTCATTTTGGATTGCTTTACGGCACACTGCTGATGGTTCTGATCTGTTTCGGCACCACTTACGCAGCATTATTACTTCTAGAAGCGACCATCAAAGCCGGTGGCGGTCTAGGGTTGAACTCTATTGCTCGAAAAACTCTGGGCAAACAAGGGCAGTTGATTACCAACGGCCTACTTTACGCGCTATTGATTTGCCTATTGATGGCTTACATTCTGGGCGCAGGTGATTTACTGAGTAAGTTACTGTCTAATTTTGGTGTAGACATTAGCGCAACGACGAGCCAAATCACGTTTACTTTACTTGCGGGTGCAGTTGTCGCGAGTGGCACCGGAGTGATTGATAAGCTCAACCGCGCATTGTTCTTCGTGATGCTTGCTAGCTTGTTTGCAACCATGGTGTTCTTAGCGCCGAGCATGACTCAAGAAAACTTAATGCAGGTAACCAGCCACGAGCACGTCGATCTAATTAAAACCAGTGCCATCCTGTTTACGAGCTTTGGCTTTATGGTTGTGATTCCAACCTTGGTTTCTTACAACCACGAAGCGACAGACAAACAGCTGCGTAACATGGTGATCGTCGGTTCTCTGATCCCATTAGTGTGTTACTTATGTTGGTTGTTTGCTGTGGTCGGTAACTTGAGCGAAGAGCAATTTAGAAGCTTCAAGAACGTATCAGATTTGATGGCGGCTTTTGAGGCTCAGTCTCCTTGGGTGGGTAACGTTCTGTCTACCTTCACCGGCTTGGCGTTGTTGACCTCTTTCTTTGGTGTAGCGATGTCTTTGTTCAACCAGAACAGAGACATGTTTAACCAAAACACAGCGGTCACTTACTGCATTAGTTTCATCTTGCCGCTGGCGGGTTCACTGCTTGCTGCAGATAAGTTCCTACAAGTGTTGAACTATGCAGGCATCATCTTAGTGTTCTTAGCCGTGTTTGTTCCTCTGGTGATGGTTCATAAGCAACGCTTTATGAAGGTGGCGGAAGGCCGATACAGTGCTGAAGGTGGTCGACCAATGATGCTTTTTTCATTGCTGTTTGGTTGCTTCTTGCTAATCTCACAAGTGATTTAATCTGGCTATTTAGCGAGCTGAGTAAATAC
>NZ_JBFRSN010001561.1:0-701 GCF_041473595.1 Vibrio sp. 10N.222.46.A1 | reverse complement strand
GTATGTCAAATGTCATTAATATCAGTATGAATTTATAAATTCAACTTTACACTGAAATATCTATAACAAGTTTTGGCTTTAAATATCAATAAATTAGATAAAAAAGCCTTTAATCACTCCGTTTTACTAGGGCTCCACTTACCTTCATGAATCGCTGAATTCACGTCTCTTCTTGGTAACCAACCCATGGTTTCAAGTTCTGGCTTATCTTTGATAGTGGTCAACGTAACCAATGCACAGGTACGCCACAATATCGATGTTTTCTGGTATATCTAATGCGTCTCGTAGTGTTGAGTCGTGCATGATACTCACCCACCCTAAGCCTAGGTTTTCGGCTCTAGCTGCCAGCCATAAGTTTTGAACCGCACACACGGTGCTGTACAGATCCATCTCTTGTTTGATGGTTCTACCTAACACGACCTTTCCGGTTCGGTTGCGATCGCAAGTCACACAGATACCGATAGGCGATTCAACAATACCTTCAAGCTTTAGGCGCTTATACATCGCTTGTTTTTCATCGGTGAACATTTCCGCGGATTCTGCATGAGCCTGATTAAAACCGGCTTTGATTTGTTGTTTGGTTTCGATATCACGGACAACGACAAAGTCCCAAGGCTGCATAAATCCAACACTGGGAGCATGGTGCGCTGCGGTTAGCACACGCATCAAAACGTCTTCTGGGATCTCATCAGGAAGAAACT
>NZ_JBFRSN010001560.1:0-802 GCF_041473595.1 Vibrio sp. 10N.222.46.A1 | reverse complement strand
CCGATAGTGATAGCAGTGAGCGTGTATCAACGGTTTTACAACCAGCGGAAGTGAATAAGTAATCATGGCAGTCCTTACAGCAAAGAACCTAGCGAAGACCTACGGAAAACGTAAAGTTGTAACAGACGTAAGCTTGCAAGTAGAGTCAGGTCAGATCGTCGGGCTACTTGGCCCAAACGGTGCAGGTAAAACCACCTCTTTCTATATGATAGTGGGTCTGGTTGCGCGTGATGAAGGTACTATCAGCATTGACGACCGAGACATCAGTATCTTACCAATGCACAGTCGCTCTCGTCTTGGTATCGGTTACCTTCCTCAAGAAGCATCCATTTTTCGTAAATTGTCAGTTGAAGACAACATCATGGCTGTTTTGCAAACGCGCGATGAGATGACTAACGCACAACGTCAAGATAAGCTGGAAGATCTTCTCGAAGAGTTTCACATCCAACATATTCGAGCGAGTAATGGTATGGCTTTGTCGGGTGGTGAGCGTCGACGTGTTGAGATTGCTCGTGCACTAGCAGCAAACCCTCAATTCATTCTCCTGGACGAACCTTTTGCCGGTGTTGACCCTATATCGGTTATCGATATCAAAAAAATCATCGTTCACTTACGCGATCGCGGCTTAGGCGTTTTGATTACCGACCACAACGTTCGTGAAACATTAGACGTGTGTGAAAAAGCTTACATCGTAAGTCAAGGGCATCTAATAGCTGAGGGAACTCCTGAAGATGTTCTCAATAACGAACAAGTTAAACAAGTTTATCTAGGCGAACAATTCCGTCTATGATTAGATAGAGAG
>NZ_JBFRSN010001559.1:0-339 GCF_041473595.1 Vibrio sp. 10N.222.46.A1 | reverse complement strand
CCGCTCAGCCTTGACCTTACAAGGTCAAGACATTGAAGACGTCAAAGAGAAGATGGAAAACCTCAATCGAGACGTCGATCGTTTGATGACGAGCAACGAAAATACGATTTCGCAAATGAAGAAAGAGAACGAGATCTTACGCGAGGAATTACGCCAACATCAAGAAGCGCAACGCACCATCGCCTTGCCATCAACCCAATCGCTACCCTCAAAGGAAGCCGGTCACCTCACCGTCATGGGAGAGCCTGCGCCGTTTGGCTCGCGCCCACTTCCTCCCAAACCTTTGCCCTCTTACGCCACTAATGATCTGCAAAAAGAGAGCTTTCAATACAGCAAAGC
>NZ_JBFRSN010001558.1:0-826 GCF_041473595.1 Vibrio sp. 10N.222.46.A1 | reverse complement strand
TTTGTCGGTAAAATCATCAGTAATGATTTCCCCAAAATTGGGGGCTGGCTCAACGACTTCTTTCGCAGTATCTAGCGAGGTTCGAGGTTGTTTAAAGGCTTTAAACGCAAAAAAAACTGCGACTAAGAGCGCAACGGCTAACAGGCTGAGTATTTGGTTACGCTGCTTACTTTGGTCATTGGCGAGCACTCCATCCTCTAAGTCTGACTCTCTAAAAAGCCACTGTTTCAATCGTTTCATTCGCGACCTCCTGTGATGATGTACAGATGTGTAGATTCACCTGGGGGTAAGGTATAACGGTCAAGTGAGGCGCTCCGACTGGCGTAACTGTAAAATTGCGCTTCGGTCAGAGTGACGGTGTCATTGGATTGGTTTTTAACTTGATAAATAAGCCCTGAGAAGGGGCGGCCTACAAAAAGGGTCTGCGGAATAATGGCCAGTGGCGACGTGTCTTTGGGGAGGGTTTCGGGGTCAATCGGATGGACACGAAACCCTGGGATAGGCGTCTTTGAACGCTGCCAATGTATCATTTGTTTGGTGAGTTGCCCCAAGGCCAAAGGGTATTCGAGATCTTTTTCAAAGACACTTTTCTCTGCAGTAGAGCGAAGCGGAATAAACTCATTCACCACCGCAGGGACGGCTTTAGGGTTGATAAAAAGCGAGAAATTTTGACCTTTCTCTGTGGTGACGTGCGCGGTAAAAGGCAAGGCGATGTTGAGTTTGACGGTAATAGAGCCCGATTGGTCTCGTTGATTGGCTTTAGCGAGACAAAACCCTCTAGGGCCACTACTAAACGGTTGGTGTTGACCGAGGATAAGGGCAACAC
>NZ_JBFRSN010001557.1:0-1022 GCF_041473595.1 Vibrio sp. 10N.222.46.A1 | reverse complement strand
GGTAGAAAACTGATCAAGGAGGATCTATGCCTCGTACATTGAATACACAAGACTTCGACGATAAACAAAAAGAAATCAAAGACTCAGAATACGCTCGTACAATACCATCTTATCAGGTGAGCATTTCAGCGCCCTTTCATTGGTTGTCGCTTGCTCTGCACGACTTAGTGAGAATGCCATTAATCAGCGCATTTTACGGTTTGTGCTTTATGGGTGCGGCCATCGCCATTGTTCAACTTGTCCAATGGCAAGGAACACATTTAGTCGTTATGCCAAGCTTGATTGTGTACATGCTAATAGGGCCGTTTCTTGCCCTAGGCTTATATGACGCAGCCTGGGAAAGAGAAAAGGGGCACAACGCTAGCCTACTTCACTCGATGAAAGCCATCACACGCAACTCAACCCACCAATGGGCGTTTGCGATTGTATTAATGGTTGCGATGATATTCTGGATGCGTATCGCTGCATTATTGCACGCACTTTACCCTTCAGTACAAGGGGCACCATTGACCGAATTTGCTCCCTTCTTAATTACAGGGTCTGTGATTGGTTTTGTTATCGCTAGCCTGATATTTAGTATCTCAGCATTTTCAATTCCACTAATGATGGAAAGACGTGTAGATGTAATGAGTGCGATTTTTACTAGCTTCAACGCTGTTAAATCAAACATCCCTGCGATGGTCGTTTGGGCGGGTATCATTGGTACTGGTATCTTAGTCGGCTTCGCGACCTACGGTGTGGGTATGATTGTAACGATGCCATTACTTGGTTACGGAACCTGGCATGCTTACCACGAAGTCATCAAAAAGAAACATCATGTTTAAATCGTTTCACGATCGATGAGCAATGTTATGATGAGGCCTTAGCTTAAACGCTGAGGCTTTTTTTTGGAGTTAACAACGCTTGTCTTACACCCCGCAACAACATCGAGTAAATAAAAAACTGGGCGAATGCCTAGCTATTGCTAATCAACATTTTTCTCGTGAATTTCCATGCCCAACCGTCACTTACAAGTTAAGAGG
>NZ_JBFRSN010001556.1:0-369 GCF_041473595.1 Vibrio sp. 10N.222.46.A1 | reverse complement strand
GATGCTGCACCTGCTGCACCTAAACCGATCAGTAATGCACCTGCTACATATAAAACTGCGCTTACGATATCCATTTGTATCTCCGATAAATAATGTGTTAGTTAATTTTTTAGTTATTAATTAGTGGTGTTCTTCTGTTGCCATTGCTAAGTAAACAACGGTCAGTACCATAAATATAAATGCTTGTAAGAATACGATTAATATGTGGAACAAGGCCCATGGAACACTTAGTGCCCATTGCATCCACCAAGGCATTAGTGCGATAAGGATGAATATCATCTCGCCTGCATACATATTTCCGAATAATCGTAAGCCTAGTGATATTGGCTTTGAAATTAATGTTATTAATTCAAGAACAAAGTTAACAGG
>NZ_JBFRSN010001555.1:0-967 GCF_041473595.1 Vibrio sp. 10N.222.46.A1 | reverse complement strand
CTATTCAATGGGCAATGATGAATAACGTTAAAGACTTAGCTCACCTTTGCGCGCTCGAGGATGATTATTTTGACTATTTCGAGCACCTCGGGGGCCCTGCTGCTTTCATGTCTTATAACGGCCTACAGCTCTATTTAGAATCACGTCAAGATCCGGAATGGGTAGAAAAGTCGGATCCAAATAAACAGTATTGGTGAACATGCCTACCTACTGGTGAACACGTGTAAGCTCGATAACTGCGTCAAACACCCATTGTTAGTCCTTGTTTTATATAAAGATCTAAAAACAGTCCCCTAAAACAGTTAATTGTTGCAATTCGGTTAAATAGAGTGAAAACTTCAAGCATCTAAAACTATTTAATCACTGCAATCTTGTCGTGAGTAAGGAGTGAATTGTGCTTGCTGTTCTTCGTATTATTTTGGCGACGGTGTTTATTATTTTCACCACTCTATGTGCTTTTGGTTACTGCTTGTTTAGCCCAAAAAACCCAAAGCATGTGTACGTTTTTTGCCGTTGGTTCAACCAATTACAAAAACTCGTTGGGGTAAAGATCCTACAGAGAGGCCTAGATAATGCACCGACACCAGAAAAGAGCGTCTACATATCTAACCACCAAAGCGTGTTGGACTTTGTGACCGCCCCAGGGATGTTAAGGCCTCGCACGGTTTCTTTAGGCAAACGCGATTTGTTGTACGTGCCCTTCTTTGGCCTGCTGTATTGGATCACCGGTAATATTTTAATTAACCGCGAAGACAAGTCCAAAGCACGCGATACCATCAAGCAAGTGGCGGAAGCGATTCACCAGCGAGATCTGTCGGTTTGGGTTTACCCTGAAGGAACGCGCAGTAAAGGGCGTGGACTACTGCCATTCAAGACGGGCGCTTTCCGAATGGCGATTGAAGCCGGTGTGCCTATCACCCCGATGTGTACCAGTACCACGCTCAATAAAATTAACCTCAACCGAGTT
>NZ_JBFRSN010001554.1:0-1620 GCF_041473595.1 Vibrio sp. 10N.222.46.A1 | reverse complement strand
GGTGTCTACCTTTCGAAGGTAGTTGTGCTAAGGGAATAATGATGTAACCATGGCAATCCCAAACTTCAAGGCAGTTATGGGTGACTTCGGTAGTTTCTGGGTGATATGTTAGGTTTGCCAAAGAAGCATAGATTGCTGTTGCGTTATCATGACCGCCAAGCCAATTGGACAAATGTATACAACGTTGAACGAATTCACTATCGGTTGTCTTATTTTCATATAGGCCAACTAAGTTAGCTTCTCCAATTTGGCTTATACCATCAGAAATAACTAACAAATCGCAGAGTGCAGAGCATGACTCAACAGTGACCTCTAATTCTCCCTCCATGCCTATATACTTTGTTAGACCATTTCTCTTCGTTATTAGGCTGTTTAGTTCGATTCCGTTGAGTTTTTCGAGGAAGCTTTTTACATCGTCATCTTCAGTGATTTGAAAAATAGAATTGCTTGTTGTGCATTGATAAATTCGACTATCACCAACATTGACGGTAAAGAATTCACCTGGTTCATGGCTGACTATAGCTGATAAAGTTGCTCCACCTTTACCGTTTGTTGATTCGGAAACGATCTGATGAGCAGAAAACACAGACTGTTGTATCGCTTGATCTATTTCAATGCCTGACTCGATAAGAGGTATTATAGAGCTTAAAAACATTGAGACAGTGTGAGTTGCGGCAAGCCCCCCATTAACCATACCTCCCATACCATCACTAAGAATATAAAAGTATATGTAGCGCTCCATTTTTGAACTATAGAAACGAGCAGAAATTGCCCGATCTTCATTTTCAGTTCTGATAAGCCCGACAGTTGTCGCTAACGTCGCTCCGACTTCATGTACAACGGATGACCGGTTCCCATTTACAGGTCTATTTAGCCTTTTTGTTAATATATCTTGCATATTAATCAGCCCTGTTTGTGTGTAATGATTTTAATTCAAATCTAAAATTTTGATTGAGCTCTTGATTAGCGGACTAGCTTTTATGCTGGCACCTGCTTACATAAGACAGAATATAACATAACATTTATTAAGAGCGTCTTCTCATATCAGTTACTAGCATTGACTCAATAAATAATTGATTGCAAATTACTTCTTCTTCATTTCCATAGCCACTCGGCCTAGAACTTTAATGTCTTCTTCTGCAACTTCAATGGTCGATTCACCGAACGCAATAGCCAGCTTCTTACCCGGTAAACGTTGCAGGTAGTTGATCGACAAGCGCCCATCAATATCAATGAGGTAGTCGCCTGTTACAGGGTCGGTTGATTCTTGGTTGACGTAATAGATACCAGCATCATCTTCGACCACTTGGGTCAGTGATGCTTTTAGGCCGAATCGCTCTAAAGTAGAGTGGTCTATCGCCATATTGCCACTTTCTACCAACACTCCATCCAGCAATTTAGATATTTGCATGCTTTCAGTAGATGCAGAATCACTCTTCTTACCTTCGAAAGGTTCACCTTCACCTAGTGCCATGTACTTAACCGATGCACCAGTTGCCAAATGCGCACGAACAATTAACTCAAATGCGGTTCTTTCGTGACTATGCCACGTTTGAATGGTTGATCTTGGGATTCCGAACTTGTCAGCTAACTGGTAATTAGTTGTTGTCTCGGTCACGG
>NZ_JBFRSN010001553.1:0-288 GCF_041473595.1 Vibrio sp. 10N.222.46.A1 | reverse complement strand
CGAGATAGGACCAACCAATTGAACGCCTTCAGGGCTTAACACTTTTAGGTCGCTAGCTTCAATATTGATGCCTTGAGCCGGATCGAGCTGAGTGTCGCCTGATTTAACCTTAGTGATGTCGGTTTCTAAGAACTCGACAATACTTTCGGCTGCGCCAACCGCTTGTTGCTTCGCGTGGTAGAAAGTACCTAAGTCACGCAGAGGTTGGTAAAACTCTGGCGCCAAGATAAGGATGAACAAACCTGCGAATAGAGTAATGCCAACACCGTAGTGACCGAAGTTCAGTTC
>NZ_JBFRSN010001552.1:0-420 GCF_041473595.1 Vibrio sp. 10N.222.46.A1 | reverse complement strand
ATGTAGGATCCATCTGTCCATCTCCATCAATTTTGATAATAATATCCATACCATCTTTTAGGGCTTCAATATACCCTTTCATCACTGCGCCACCAACTCCAGAGTTGACTTCACTAAAAATCACTTGGACTCTAGTATCTTTATTGTTTTCAAGAACAAACTTACCACTAGCTGCCGGGCAACAATCGTCGATAACATAAATTTTATCCACCTCATTCCCGATAGAATCTAAGACTTTACAAATTTGATTTTTCACCTTAAAGCAAGGAATGACAACTGCAACTTTCATTTTCACTTTTCATTTTATTTAAATTCATATTGTATTTTATAATAGTAATCAGAAAAATGATATACTGAAGCTTTATTGCTGTAAGTCGATACAACTGAATCAAAAACTCTCATTCATCCGGCTGCTTGGTT
>NZ_JBFRSN010001551.1:0-1023 GCF_041473595.1 Vibrio sp. 10N.222.46.A1 | reverse complement strand
CGAATGGTTGTTCTATCTTTACCAAGGAATCTCGCAGCCTTGCTATAGCTCTGTTCGTCATACGTCGCACAGAATGAGTTTAAGTGTTCATAAGAAAACATCCCCACCGCCTTAGATTATTAATGTTTGGTTTTACCCATCATTATGCGTTATTAGAAACGTAATAACACTGCTAAATTAGCAACAAATGTGAGGCGAAGAGAGTTTTCACTCTGTATTTGAACGATAAAATTCGCTTCTCTATGTATTGGCAGTAAGCCCAGAAGTTAGCTATACACACTTATTTGAACAGAGTTACGCATTGCTAATTATGGGTTTACCGCCTCTCTTTTCTTATCACTTATCCGTGAATACAAAGAACTGACTTTCTAAGCGCTCACAGGAAGATTGATTTTCCAAAGCGCGATGGTCGACTGAATCCTCTCATAAAACAAGGTCGTTAGTTGAGAGCAATAGGATCCATTATGAAAAAGCTACTTCTCTCAACGGTTATTGCTGGCCTAGTCGCCACACCTGCTTTCGCCGAAACCTCTACTAGCCCTATCACGCTCTATGTATCGAACGACATCATTACTCTTTCAGATCACGATCATAGCAACGTAGACGCTATCGCAGTCCAAGACGGTAAAATCCTCGACCTTGGCGATCAAAAAACACTTACCACTAAGTACCAATCTAAAGATGGTTTTACGATTGATAAATCATTTGAAGATCGCGTTCTTACACCGGGCTTCGTTGAACCTCACGTTCACCTTTGGCTGATGGCGTTATTGATCGGCGCAGACTTTATTACTCCTGCTGATTGGGATTTACCGTGGGGCAACGTTGAAGGCGTAATAGGCCATGATAACTACTTAGCCCGTTTAACAGAGTTAGAAAGTGAACTGGCAGAAGGCGAACCATTGGTAAGCTGGGGCTACCATCACTACTTCCACGGCAATGAAATGAGCCGCGAGTTGCTGAATAACATTTCTGAAGACCGACCAATTATCATTTGGCATCGTAGCTTCCACGAATTGTTCT
>NZ_JBFRSN010001550.1:0-1330 GCF_041473595.1 Vibrio sp. 10N.222.46.A1 | reverse complement strand
ATTAACAGTAAGGTGCTATGTTAGAAGTGGTATAGAAACCTACTAATAATGATATTAAACAATGATATAACTATAAATAAAGGTTGGCTTTGACCATGTTTGACTACTCCCAAATCAGCAGAGTAGCCGCCCAAGATAAAGACATTATCGCTATCGTTGATGATCTCTTTCGGCTAGCTCGCGAACATTACCCCATTCTATCTAGGCTTTCGGTCGTGCTGTGCAATGAAAATAGAGCATCGAATTATTTTGTTTCGGATACTCTGTGCCAAGAAGCTGAGCATCGCTACATCGAACAAGAACTAAAGCCAGAATCAGCTTTATCTAGAATGGCTGAGTCTTTAGATACTCGAATCATCCACGACCTCACCACCATTAGCCCAACCAAACAAATATCTCACTTGCTCGATATCGGTCATCAAAGCAGTTACACAACACCTATTCATCATCAAGAAAGTAATCTTGGGTTTGTGTTTATCAATGCTTCATCAACGGGGTTCTTTGCTAACCAAACCATCCAGTGTGATATCGCTTATCTCACTCAAGTGATCTCTAGCCTTTTCATTCAATGGTTTGAGCGCCAACGTCACTTTCAATCCTCTTTAGCGATTGCTTTAAACATGGGTCATGCGAGAGACCCAGAGACTAAAGAACACCTTATTCGCATGGGTAAATACAGTGAACACATTGCTCGTACTCTGTCGCACAGCAAGGAAGAAATTACGCACCAATTCATTCACCGAATTCGGCTGTATGCGCCCTTTCACGACATAGGTAAATATCGAATTCCAGATAAAGTGCTATTCAGTAGCGCACGCTTTAATGAAGAAGAACGAGCCGTCATGGACAACCACACCTTGTACGGTGAAGAAATGATTAACAATGTGGTTGCCCTATCATGCCATAGCGCGATGTGTTCTGAGGAAATCCAATTCATTAAAAATATCGTACGTCATCATCATGAAAGGTTTGATGGCACAGGGTTGCCCGATGCTTTGAGTAACACAGCAATACCGCTCGAAGCACGCATCGTGACATTAGCCGATGTATTCGATGCGCTGATGAGCAAAAGAGCCTATAAGCACGCGTGGACACTCGATGAAGTCATGGATTACATTGAGGCTCACTCGGGTTCGATGTTCGACCCTGAGTGTGTTGTGGCTCTTAAACAGAACCTAGATGGCTTTATGGCAATTAGGGAGCAATACAATGACGATGTTCAACCACACGTCATGACAGCTTGATCTATGACACCTTGAACTGTAACGCCTTGGTTGTGTAGACCAAAGAAAAAGCCAACCAACAAAAAAGGATGCCAATTGGCATCCTT
>NZ_JBFRSN010001549.1:0-1011 GCF_041473595.1 Vibrio sp. 10N.222.46.A1 | reverse complement strand
GGAAACCACATTGCTTTTGATTTGATGCAAGCCACATTGCGATTGACGAACTTAGGCCAACTGACTGTTGGTGATAAAGTGAATGTTGAGCGAGCCGCAAAATTTGGTGATGAAATTGGCGGGCATAGTATGTCTGGCCACATTACGTTGATGGCGAACTTAGTGGATGTGATCAAGACTGAAAACAACCGCACGCTTTGGTTTGAGTTGCCACAAGAATCAATGAAGTATGTATTGAGCAAGGGTTATATTGGCGTTGATGGTTGTTCATTGACGATAGGTGAAGTGGAAGAGAACCGTTTCTCTGTACACTTGATTCCTGAAACGCTAAATCGCACTTTGTTTGGCAGCCGCGAAGTAGGCGACCAAGTAAATATTGAGTTTGATCCTCAAACACAAGCGATTGTTGATACTGTTGAGCGCGTGCTAGCAAACCAGAAGTCGTAGTAGCGGTTCATCAATAACACTTGCCCTAAAAGCGTTGACTAAGTAAAAATCGAAGATGTTAAAAAAGAGCACATTAAGTGCTCTTTTTCTATTTTTGTGTTTTTCTGGGCTAGCTTCAAAATCGAGGTGTAGCTTTAAATCGAGGTGTAGAGCCAACTCGACAAGAGAGTAGGTGTTAGAAAACTTGTTCGTCGTCTGCATCAATCGAGAGATGGATTCTGTCTCTCAATTCATCAACCTGCATGTCCAGATGAATTGCATTGCAACATGCAGGGCAATCGTCGTAAAAATCTTGGCTCCCATTAGAAGCATCCAGCGTTATGCTAATTGCATGACCACAATGGGGGCAAGAAACATGTTTCTCTGTGTATTTATGCATGGCGAATTATCCTCACTGTAACTTGTACTAATCTCAGTAGCTAACTGTGATTGGTGTTAAACGGCCTGTATCTTCTGAATACACGCCTCAGTTTGTGCTAAATACTCGCCGCCAAATTGATTGCAGTGGTTGAGAAGATGGTACAAATTATAAATGTCTTTCCGTTCAGTATAGCCAACGTCGAG
>NZ_JBFRSN010001548.1:0-793 GCF_041473595.1 Vibrio sp. 10N.222.46.A1 | reverse complement strand
TTATATATATTATGGTTCCCATCCTACTCAAAATAATTTTAAACATTAAATAAAAAATGCAAATTGATATCCAAAGTCGTGATGTATTCTATGTTTCTGATGGAACGGCCATAACATGTGAGACTTTAGGGCATGTTGTTCTAGGTCAATTCCCATTCGAAGCTAATGAAAAAACCTTCCCGTTTGTCGAAAGTGAAGACAAACTTTCTGATTTATTGAAAGAGATCGAGATTTCATATCGAGCAACAGGCCATGAACCTTTGGTCTTTTTCTCGATTGTGATTCCGGAGATAAAACTCAAGCTGTTAGATGCGCCTGCGCATTGTTATGACGTGTTAGAAAGTATCGTGCAGAAAGTGCAAGATGATACGAAAATGGCGCCTAAGCCGAAGCTGCAGCGTTCTCGTAGCGTTAATAAAGACTCGGACAAATACTTCGACCGTATTGCTGCTATCGAATACACGTTAGCGCACGACGACGGCATTACTTTAAAAGGCTTGGAAGAGGCAGACATTATCTTGTTGGGTGTCTCTCGCAGCGGTAAAACGCCAACGAGCTTGTACATGGCAATGCAGTTTGGTTTACGCGTCGCAAACTATCCGTTTATCCATGATGATATTGCTCGCTTAAGGTTGTTACCGGAGTTTGAGATATATCGCCATAAGTTGTTTGGTTTGACGATCGATGCGGAAAGGCTGACCGAGATCCGTGAGAATCGATTGGCAGGTAGCGAGTACGCAAGTGATTCACAATGTTTGTATGAGCTACAAACGGTTGAAGGGTTGTTCAGACG
>NZ_JBFRSN010001547.1:0-1184 GCF_041473595.1 Vibrio sp. 10N.222.46.A1 | reverse complement strand
ATTTAGAAGTGTGTTTTATTGACGCGAAATACCAGGTTCCCGACTATTTAAAAGAACATTCAGAAAAAGCAGTAGAACTATTTAAAGCCTTAGGCAAGATAAAAATTGATGATACATCAGGCGAGTGGCAAAACGATTACTCAATACGTATCACTAATTTTGATATAACGGAAAACAAAATTCATATCCAACCAGCTACTTACTTTGATCAAGTCGCAACGAATCTAACTTTAGATTGGGCTTCTGGTGTATTAGGGGAAGACCCATTACTAACGATTCGAAATGATTATGAAAAAGCTCATCATGGTCTAATTACTCCTCTAAGATCATCAATACTTTCAAATACTCTAGGTGTGGCTGCTATTGTCGTTAATCCAAATACAAAAGAAGTACTGATACCCATTCGTGGGAATGAACAAGCTATAATGGATAACGGCCTAGGTAAATTCCATTGCTCTGCATCTGGGGTTTTTGCATGGAATGAAAATGATACTATTACGAATACCTTATCATTCGACTTTTTCTGTAAAGGAATAGAAAAGGAAATAAAAAGTGAAATTGGACTTAGACCAGATCAATATAGCCTAATACCGCTTGCGTTTACAAGGGAGCTCGTCCGAGGAGGTAAACCCCAGTTATTTTTTATTGCTGAAACTACATTAGATATTGCTAGTATTCAATCTGAAATGAAAATGGCGGAGGAGAATTGGGAATTTATTAGTATTGAGAGTGTTGATGAAAGTAATCCACTTTATAAATATATCGAGTTCCCTTTAAATGCCCCCCAAGATATGTTCACATATGAAGGATGGATGGCCATGAAGATTGCAATGGCATATTTTTATAGAACAGAACCACCTTTCAACGCATGCTAGCTGATATCCACATAAACGAATAAGGATTAAGGCTTCACGCTAGCAACACTAAATCCCTGAGTGTTGAGCAATCCCGGCACCATTTTATTAAGTAAACTGTACGATTAGGCTTGAAGGGCACATTGCTTTGAGGTTTCTCTCAAGACAAGTGAGGCCAAGGTAAGGTTGTGATAACCACCACAGGCCTCACGCTTATACGCATGAGTGACATATTTGCTATTGTAGTCCGCAATTTAGAGTGGGTTACCGAGTTATGAAGTATGACCTTACCATTTTGGTTTACGGCATGAAGGCTAAAGTGGTTTTTAG
>NZ_JBFRSN010001546.1:0-353 GCF_041473595.1 Vibrio sp. 10N.222.46.A1 | reverse complement strand
AGTGAGGCCAAGGTAAGGTTGTGATAGTCATCTTATCAAGCCGCTAGTCATTTGCTGTTTATTGTCGCCATGTTTATTCTTATTCCACAAATGCCCCCAGCCTTGTTCTCGTTGTCTTTCTGCTAAGTGAGTTGGCTCAAGCTTTACACATGCCAAAATCAATATTAAAAATACGGCCGTATGACCTAGTTTATTTAGTGTTCTGTCCAATATTGTGCATTGTCACACGCTTCAGCGCCTATACGCATGAATGGCATATTTACTATTGTAGTCAGTAGGTTAAAGTGGGTGATGCTTTATGAAGCAGGACTTACTATTTTGGCCTGTGGTATGAGGGCTAAAGTGGTTTTTAG
>NZ_JBFRSN010001545.1:0-239 GCF_041473595.1 Vibrio sp. 10N.222.46.A1 | reverse complement strand
AGGAGTAATGAGTACTGAAACAGAGAATCAAGCGCAAGCAGAAGCGACAGAAGGCTCACTCAGCTTTCTAGACCGAGCGATTGAAGCAACCACTCAAACTCCGGCAGATACAACGAAAGAACTGTTTTCTGTACTTACAGAGCAAGCACTTTCTGGAACAGTAACGTGGGATAAAAACGTTACTAAGACGATTGAGAATGCAATCTCTGAGATAGATAAGAAACTATCTCAACAGTTAT
>NZ_JBFRSN010001544.1:0-338 GCF_041473595.1 Vibrio sp. 10N.222.46.A1 | reverse complement strand
CACTTAAACACTTAAACAATGGTCTTTTGGAGCCAATAAAAATCCGAGAGCCTCACAGCCTTCGGATGTTTTTGGTGTTCTACTTTCAGATGCTAGGCGAATTACAAATCAGCGCCATAGATATCAAATGTGAAGTACTTCGCTGCGATCTTATCATAGGTGCCATTTGCTCTAATCTCTTCAATCGCGGCATTGAATTGTTTCGCCAGTTTTGAATCCTGCTTTCTTAGTGCTAAAGCCGTACCTTCGCCAATGTAGGCTTTGTCGGTAACTGCTTTGCCTTTGAACTCAAAACCCTCACCTTCTTTCTTGTCTAAGAAAGCCAATGACAGTTGGTC
>NZ_JBFRSN010001543.1:0-327 GCF_041473595.1 Vibrio sp. 10N.222.46.A1 | reverse complement strand
TCTCTCAATATTTCGACCAAAAATAACGACTCTAAATGTCGAAGACCATTTTGCTCTACAGACTTTCCGATTAGCTCTGAATCTGAAGCGACTTCAGTATCGATAATATAATCACGGATCTGAACTTGGTTCTTGTCGTACTCTGGCAATAATGGGCTTAATGCAAACAAAAGCACCCCACAACCCACAACCAAACATAAGCCCACCACGGTAAAGTCGAAAAACCTCAAACTGGGCAAACCTGAGTCGATAACCAAACTATTGACGATTAAGTTAGTGGACGTTCCAACTAAGGTTAAGGTTCCACCCAGTATGGCAGCATAAGAA
>NZ_JBFRSN010001542.1:0-571 GCF_041473595.1 Vibrio sp. 10N.222.46.A1 | reverse complement strand
TTACTGACGAGAGTATAGTGATAGCCAGTATTTCCATAACAATATGTATTACTTTCTGTGATAATCACCTCAGGCTGATCATCACCATTCAAATCTCGTACAACAGTTATTTCACCCAATGAGGTGAAGCGAAATTCCTGACAATTACTACGCCAAGATTTGCCATCGAAGCTATAGCCTGCGGCTTTAAACGCAGAAACTTCGTCTGCATATGTAAGTTGAACGGAAAACGCATTTATACTCCAGAACAGCAAAGGAGTATATAAGAAGTAAGCATATTTGTTTTCAAATGGCATTGTTGTTTTTTTTCATAGTGTTGAAAATTTTTGTGAACCCTCTCGCTGAATATTTCCATGAGTTGAAGGTGATAAAATTCTTTCTCTTCAATTCATTTATTAGATATTTTCTTCCTACATTTGTTAATGGATATGTCAATGACGTATATTCATTCGCACAAAAACTTTCCATTTTCACTACCTTTCCATTTATATCAAATGGTTTCATATTTTCCTTCTTACCCGCTTTGTCTCGACAGTCAACTGCTGGTGTTAATAGTTGCGCAATATGAATT
>NZ_JBFRSN010001541.1:0-263 GCF_041473595.1 Vibrio sp. 10N.222.46.A1 | reverse complement strand
CGATTGAATAGTGCCTTTCTATTTCTCGGTTTTACCTTGGGTAGACAATGTCCGACTAAATACCCATCTTCAACCTTGACTGAAAGCTTTCCCATATGACAACGCACCCAAAGCCAGTCTGACCAAATAGGTCATAAAGAGAGAGCTTTTCAATACGCAACTCTGGCTTACGCATGAACCTTTTAAAATTGGCATTAGCTAGGCTAGGTTTGCGCATAGGGTCCAATTCTCTTCTTCATTTTTCCACCTAAATCCGGATTTAG
>NZ_JBFRSN010001540.1:0-677 GCF_041473595.1 Vibrio sp. 10N.222.46.A1 | reverse complement strand
GTCTATGGACGAGTAAGAAAGAAGGGAAAGCAAAGTTTGGAGATAAGCCGCTTGGTAAGCTTGATAATGACAGCTTAGATGAAGCTGAAACGATCCCAAACCGTTCATTCGCTCCTGAGGATGATTTTGAGATAATCCGAAAAGAGCGTAAAGAACCGGATTTTGCTGTCTCACCGTCTGCAACTGATCCGCTGATTGACTCAGATCCATTGTCAGCGCCACAGCAAAAAGAAGCTCACGAAGACGAAATAGAATTGAATGATCTTCCTTCTTTCAGTGTTGAAGACCCGATCGAAGTTAAAGGTGAGCTTGAACAGGTTGAGGAAGAGAAGGTTGTTGAACCTGAAGTTCCGAACTTTGAATTGACTGACGAGCAAAAACAAAATCACGCAGGCTTTAAAGAGCAGTACGGTTCGTTTGAAGAAGCCTCTGATGCGGTCGCTGATCCACTACTTTCTAGCGAAGGCTTAACGCCAAGCGAACCATTTATTGGGAAAGAAGTGGTTGCTGCACAAAGTGTTACTTCGGTTGAAGAAACTAAGTTAGATAAAGATGCTAACTTAGCTGGGGAAGCTCAGTTGGGTAACGAAGTTAATTTAGCTGACGAAAGTAAGTTAGATGAAAAAGCTCATTCAGATGAAGATCTTGGCCTTGAAGTCATTGTTCTTAATGTTCAC
>NZ_JBFRSN010001539.1:0-476 GCF_041473595.1 Vibrio sp. 10N.222.46.A1 | reverse complement strand
TTCATAGCCCTGGTGGTGTACTAGATGAAGGCTTAAAAATTGGAGAATATATACTCCAAAATAACTGGAATACTGACGCTGATAAATACATGCGCTGTTATTCAACTTGCGGTTTCATTTATGCAGCTGGTTCTACAAAGTACATTCAAACAGGTGCCGAAGTTGGATTTCACCGTCCATATATTCCAGGAGTTGCGGATACTCCTGAGTTTATTGATGAGGTTTATAAAAAATACCAAGCTTATTGGGCAGCTATAGATGGTAACAAAGGCTTGTATGACAAATTTATGTCTGAGTACGGTCGAGATGAAATGCTGATACTCAAAACCAACAATATCGACAATTATATTCCTGTAGAGAAATATTGATGCCCATTAACACAATAAAATTACCTGAACATATATGGCTTAGAGTTATGCTCTTCGTCATGGGAGCAATGATTATTCTTTTTAACGTCAAAGGTTATGAAGTATTAT
>NZ_JBFRSN010001538.1:0-967 GCF_041473595.1 Vibrio sp. 10N.222.46.A1 | reverse complement strand
ATGCAAATTTGAATACAAAAAAAGGCCTCGCAATGCGAGGCCTTTGGTTTTTCTATCTATCAGAAGAGATTAGTCGCGAAGTGCTGCGCCGAATTTCTCTGAGATTGAAGCTACGATAGCATCTACTGAACCAGCGATGTCTGCATCTTCAAGTGTGCGCTCTACAGACTGTAGGCTAAGTGCGATTGCTAGGCTCTTCTTACCTTCTTCAACGCCTTGACCAACGTATACGTCGAACAGTTTAGCGCCTGTTAGGAATTCGCCACCAGCAGCGATACACGCTTCTACGATGTCGCCAGAAGCGACTGCTTCGTCAACAACAACTGCGATATCACGACGGTTTGCAGGGAACTTAGATACCGCTACTGCTTCTGGAAGCACGCGAGTGTTGATAGCTGCCCATTCGATTTCGAATACGATAGTACGGCCGTTAAGACCAAACTTACGCTCTAGTTCTGGGTGAACAGTACCAATGATACCCACTTCTTTGCCGTCTACTACGATAGCCGCAGTTTGACCTGGGTGAAGTGCTGGGTGCTTCGCTGCTTTGAAGCTGTATGCGATTTCGTTTGCAGAAAGCTCAAGAACTGCTTCTAGGTCACCTTTAAGATCGAAGAAATCTACAGTGTTAGTTGCAATGTCCCAGTGCTCTTCGCCACGAGTACCAGAGATAACGCCCGCAAGCATCATTTCTTGGCGCATGCCGTTTTCAGCTGTTGCTTCAGGGATGAAACGTAGGCCTGATTCGAATAGACGAACGCGAGACTGTTGACGCTTCTGGTTATGAACAACTGTGTTTAGTAGACCTTGGATTAGGCCAAGACGCATTGCTGACATATCCGCAGAGATTGGGAATGGCAGGATTAGCGGCTCAACACCAGGTACAACAAGTTTTTGCTGCTCTGGTTCTACGAAGCTGTATGTGATTGCTTCGTGGTAGCCACGGTCTACAAGAAGGTCACGAACG
>NZ_JBFRSN010001537.1:0-921 GCF_041473595.1 Vibrio sp. 10N.222.46.A1 | reverse complement strand
CCTTGGTTGTACCAAAACGATGACAACATCATTGCTATTGCTGCTGATAGCCACGTTGAATCTGACTTACCTCAAATGTCGATCAACGACTTAGAAGCGATTCGTGATTTCATCATCGATTACGCGCAGTCCTTTGACCTTTCCTCTACAAAAGGCAAAGCAGCGTCATGCTCATCTTCAAAAGACGCAGCGCCCGCGGTGTGTTGTGATTCGTTCTCTCCAGCAGGTTTAACCGTAACTCAGGGCCAACAAAAGATTGTTGATAGCATTGACGCGCTTGATCTCACAGAGAGTGTTGAATTACTGCAAGGCTACGGTCGTGTGTTGGCTGAAGATGTGATCTCGCCAATCAACGTCCCACAGAATACTAATTCTGCAATGGATGGCTACGCGATTCGTAGTGAAGATCTTGAATTGGATAGCTACAACATTGTTGCTGAAGTTATGGCTGGTCACAGCTACGACAAAACCGTTCAACAAGGTGAAGCTGTTAAGATCATGACGGGTGCACCAATGCCAGATGGCGTTGATGTTGTTGTGATGCGTGAGCAAGCCGTGCAAGATGGCGATAAAGTTAGCTTCCCAGATGCGAAAATCTCCGTTGGACAAAATGTCCGTATGGCCGGTGAAGATTTAGAAATTGGCCAACCTGTCTTTACACGTGGCACACGCATCGAAGCACCAGAAATGGGTATGATGGCGTCGTTAGGTTTCGGTACCTGCCCTGTTCTGCGTAAAGTGAAGGTGGGTGTGTTCTCAACGGGTGATGAAGTTCAGGCACCGGGCGTTGAGCAAAAGCCAAACTCTATCTACGACTCGAACCGTTTCACTATCATCGGCATGCTTCAAAAGCTAGGTTGCGACATCGTTGATTACGGCATTATCGAAGATGACGAACAAAAGATGATGGATGTACTTCAT
>NZ_JBFRSN010001536.1:0-491 GCF_041473595.1 Vibrio sp. 10N.222.46.A1 | reverse complement strand
GGCAGCCCGACCCGAGAGGGTCTAGTTTTAATATTTAGCGGAGCACTAACAATGATCCAGATGCAAAGTACACTTGACGCAGCAGATAACTCTGGCGCGCGCAAGGTAATGTGTATTAAGGTTCTGGGTGGCTCTCACCGCCGTTATGCACATATCGGTGACGTCATCAAGGTTACAGTGAAGGAAGCGATTCCTCGCGGTAAAGTAAAGAAAGGTGATGTTCTGAAGGCGGTAGTAGTGCGCACCCGTAAAGGCGTTCGTCGCCCAGACGGTTCTGTCATTCGCTTCGACAGTAATGCTTGTGTATTGTTAAATGACACTACTGAGCAACCAGTCGGCACACGTATCTTTGGTCCTGTGACTCGTGAACTTCGTAACGCGAAATTCATGAAGATTGTATCACTTGCACCTGAAGTTCTGTAAGGAGCGGCAACATGGCAGCTAAAATCCGTCGTAATGACGAAGTAATCATTCTTGCTGGTAAAGATAAA
>NZ_JBFRSN010001535.1:0-337 GCF_041473595.1 Vibrio sp. 10N.222.46.A1 | reverse complement strand
GACCAAGGTATTGCACTTTACTTCCCTAACCCACATTCGTTCACAGGCGAAGATGTGTTAGAGCTGCAAGGCCACGGTGGTCCTGTGGTTATGGACATGCTGATCAAACGTATCCTATCCATCTCAGGTGTGCGTGCTGCGCGTCCTGGTGAATTCTCTGAGCGTGCCTTCTTGAATGACAAGATGGACTTAACACAAGCAGAAGCGATTGCTGACCTGATTGATGCCAGCTCAGAAGAAGCGGCGAAATCTGCACTACAATCCCTGCAAGGTGAATTCTCTAAACGCATTAATACGCTGGTAGATTCTCTGATTTACTTAAGAATCTACGTTGAAG
>NZ_JBFRSN010001534.1:0-728 GCF_041473595.1 Vibrio sp. 10N.222.46.A1 | reverse complement strand
TCTTTACCATTTTCTTTAAGATCTTATTACCGATCTCTACACCTATCATCATGGTGACAGTGATCTGGCAGTTCACCGCAATCTGGAACGATTTCTTATTCGGGGTGGTGTATTCGGGCTCAGAGACACAGCCGATTACCGTGGCATTAAACAACCTAGTCAACACCAGCACAGGCGTTAAAGAATATAACGTCGATATGGCTGCCGCGATCATCGCTGCCTTGCCAACGCTGTTGGTGTACGTCTTCGCAGGAAAATATTTTGTTCGTGGCCTAACGGCAGGATCAGTAAAAGGATAATTACCCATGGCAACATTAGATTTAAAACAGATCCGTAAAACCTATCGCAACGCGGACAACGAAACGTTAAAGGGCATCGACATTAGTATCGATTCGGGGGAATTTTTGATACTTGTCGGCCCTTCGGGGTGTGGGAAATCCACCTTGATGAACACCATCGCTGGGCTAGAGAATATTAGCTCGGGTGAGATTGTAATTGATGGCATAGACGTGGCGCAGGTTGAACCTAAAGATCGCGATATCGCGATGGTATTCCAGTCGTACGCCTTGTATCCAAACATGACGGTGCGTGGCAATATCGCTTTCGGTTTGAAGATTCGCAAGATGCCGCAGCAAGAGATTGATGCTGAAGTAAATCGAGTGGCAGAAATGCTGCAAATCGAACAGTTGCTTGATCGTAAACCGTCGCAACTTTCTGGTGGTCAGCGT
>NZ_JBFRSN010001533.1:0-325 GCF_041473595.1 Vibrio sp. 10N.222.46.A1 | reverse complement strand
GGTTGTGCTTCAAATACTCAACAAGACAACTTCCGTGAAGCCTCTTTTGAGCTGTGTAATACTGAAGTCGATATCTACTCTGTAAGCCATGATGAAAGAGTACGTATCGTCTGCTCTGACGGCTCTAAATTTGCCTTAAACAGTGAAGATACGCTAGAAATTATGCGCGATATCAACATCGACTATTGTGATGGCGAAGGCTTAGGTAAATTCAACGAAAGCCGTCACTACTACTCTTTCAAGTGTAAGTCAGGCACCCTACTTAGCATTAAAAAGTAGAAGCTACACAAGAAAGCGATAAAGCAATAAAGGGTTGATGTGAAAG
>NZ_JBFRSN010001532.1:0-499 GCF_041473595.1 Vibrio sp. 10N.222.46.A1 | reverse complement strand
TTGAACGCTTAGAAGTTGGCGCTAAACATGCCGTTGGCGTGATGACAGAAAGCAAGGCAAGTGGCGAGAAAACCATTGTTCAAGCGGGCACTGCAGCTTCATCATTGAGCGAGATTCGTAACTCAATCGGCAAGATGAATGAGATGAATACGCAAATCGCAACAGCGGCTTCTCAGCAGTCTCAGGTGTCTGAAGAAGTGAACCAGAATGTTCAACGTATCGCGGAAAGCACCATGAAAATGGTTGAGATGGCAAACAATGCAGAGAACGCATGCATCTCACTAGCAGAACAGTGTGAAGCACTTGATAGCCTAGTTTCTCAGTTTGAAGTGTAATCTTTGAGACTGAACAGGCAACAGTGAGTGGCTAGTCGTTTCTAGTTTTAACCCTCACGCATCTGTAATAGACAATAATAAGGCCCGTACTCAATGAGTGCGGGCTTTCTTTTTTGGTGCGAGTATTTTTTGATAACAGTATTTGTAATACAAGGTCGGTTCAA
>NZ_JBFRSN010001531.1:0-764 GCF_041473595.1 Vibrio sp. 10N.222.46.A1 | reverse complement strand
CGAGAGAAGATAATGGCGACCATTATGTCGCTGGTGGTTATTGCACCTATGGTGGCGCCAGTAATAGGGGCATTATTACTTAAGGTTGCCACTTGGCAGATGATTTTTGTTGCGCTTGGTGTCTTTGGCCTTTTATCGATTGTGCTTTCACTCTGTCTGACAGAAACGTTGGTATCTCGTTATAGCGGATCTGTAGTGAGATCTTGGGGACGGCTGGGAGTAGTACTCAAGAATCCACGGTTTCTGTTGTTACTGGCAGTATTTTCGCTTACTCCAATGTCGATGATGGCATTTGTGGCTGCGGGTCCTTACATCTATGTTGAGCACTTTAATTTTAGCGAGCAAGAGTTTAGTTATATCTTCGCGCTAAATGCTCTATTTGCCTCATTTGGACCTCGGGCTTACATCAAAATTACTCAATATTGGCCTGCAAAACGAATTATTTCTTTCTGCTTCATGCTTCTGATTTTGTGTGGAGTACTGACTTTTAGCCTTGGTGAAGCTTCGGCTTGGTTGTTCGCCCCATTAATCGGATTAGCTACGTTAGCCACCATCACAACGCGAGTGCCTGGTACTAACCTAATGCTTGAACAACAAGACAAGGACACTGGTTCTGCCGTTGCAATCATTCAATTTACGTCAATGATTTGTGGCGCGATGGGGATGATGTTGGTTTCTGTCGAGTCTGACTCTTTGATTAAAAACCTTGGTGTGATCCAATTGTCTATAGGTGTGATCAGCGGCCTATTGTGGCTGGCATGGTC
>NZ_JBFRSN010001530.1:0-313 GCF_041473595.1 Vibrio sp. 10N.222.46.A1 | reverse complement strand
ATATAAAAAAACCGCCTTCTCAGAAGAGAAGGCGGTTTTAATTACGTTATCTTTTTTTAAGCCGAAGATTTTGATACTTAGGCTTTAACGTATAGGTTGTCGGTACGTTTAGCTTATCTAAGATTAGATCTTAAACATCTTTATCGTTTGATGCAGTTCGTCCGAAACATTATTAACATTTTGCGCTGTTTGAACATTTTGCTGGACGTCATCGACAGTCGCTCGCGCCAAATCATTTACATTCACTACATTTTCGTTGATTTCAACGGCTACTTGCGATTGTTCTTCCGCTGCCGCTGCAATCTGGTTGTTC
>NZ_JBFRSN010001529.1:0-223 GCF_041473595.1 Vibrio sp. 10N.222.46.A1 | reverse complement strand
TTGGGGTGGTGAAGAGTTCATTCTATTTATCCCCAATACGTCTCTTGAAACAGCTCTCGAAGTTTCAGAAGAGATTCGCCAACAGTTCAATCAAGTCGAGTTCAAAGTGGGTGAACAAATTCGTTTTAACTCTAGCGTGAGTATCGGAATCAGCGATAGCCGAGCGTGTGAAGACGGTGTCACTATTGACGCACTCGTGAATTTAACCGACCAATCTCTTTAT
>NZ_JBFRSN010001528.1:0-453 GCF_041473595.1 Vibrio sp. 10N.222.46.A1 | reverse complement strand
GGAACGCCTATCTTCAGGTTCTAAAATCAACAGCGCAAAAGATGACGCTGCAGGCCTACAAATCTCGAACCGTTTGAACGTTCAGAGTCGTGGTCTTGATGTTGCTGTACGTAACGCGAACGATGGTATCTCTATCGCTCAAACGGCAGAAGGTGCGATGAATGAAACATCAAACATTCTGCAACGTATGCGTGACTTGTCTCTGCAATCAACAAACGGTTCGAATACAAAAGCTGACCGTGTTGCAATCCAAGAAGAAGTTACAGCACTGAACGATGAACTAAATCGTATTGCTGAAACAACCTCTTTTGGTGGTAACAAGCTGCTTAACGGTACTCACGGTACTAAGTCATTCCAAATTGGTGCAGACAATGGTGAGGCAGTAATGCTTCAGCTGAAAGACATGCGTTCTGATAACGACCAAATGGGCGGCAACAGCTACCAATTTACAGA
>NZ_JBFRSN010001527.1:0-1343 GCF_041473595.1 Vibrio sp. 10N.222.46.A1 | reverse complement strand
GTTTTCGAAAGACCAAGTATCAAGCGAAGGTATCTATATAGGCTATTGTATCAAGTTTGTGCTGACATATGATGATCTTCTCGTTGTGTTTAATCTCCCCCGCTTCTAAGCGACAAAACTTTTTTCAAGATAAGCGCATGCCATAAAACGAAAATAACAACCTTAAACGGCTCGTTTGGTGCCTTAAAATGGCCAAATTATGGTGTTTTAAGTTGCTGTTTTTGTTGGTTTTTAATTTGATGTTTTCTTAAGATCACAATGGTAGTCTTAGCTTGATTTCTTTAGGGGGTTAAATGGACACTAATAACAGCACTTATCATCAGCACAGTTTTGCTCAGCAAGATCTATCAGAGCTTACATTTACGGCCTGTACGTTTATCCGTTGTGATTTCAGACGTTCGAACTTACGTGATGCAACGTTTATTAACTGTAAGTTTATTGAACAAGGCGATATTGAGGGGTGCCACTTTGATATTGCCGATTTACGAGACGCAAGTTTCCAGAATTGCCAGTTGGCGATGGCGAACTTTAGTAATGCGAATTGCTATGGGATTGAGCTGCGTGAATGCGATTTAAAAGGAGCGAATTTTACTCGTGCTAACTTTGCCAATCAAGTAAGCAATAGGATGTACTTTTGCTCTGCGTATATTACGGGCTGTAACTTGTCATACGCCAACTTGGAGCAGGCCTGCTTGGAAAAGTGTGAGTTGTTTGAAAACCGCTGGATAGGGACTTACCTTGGCGGTGCGTCACTGAAAGAGTCTGATCTCAGCCGAGGCGTGTTCTCCGAAGATGTATGGGGGCAATTCAGTATGCAGGGGGCTAACTTGTGTCATGCGGAATTAGAAGGGTTAGACCCTCGTAAAGTGGATACGACAGGGATTAAGATTGTCGCTTGGCAACAAGATCAGTTGCTTGAAACCATGGGTATTGTTGTGATGCCTGATTGATTTTCCAATTCTGCATATCACGCTGTAAAACTCGGTTGTCGTATCACTCTGTCGTAATTAACCACAGCAGTTAGAAGAAAAGCCCAAAGCTAACAACTTTGGGCTTTTCCGTATTTGGAGTCCGTAACCTGCAATTTATCAAAGCGACTCGTCAAACTGAGAGCGAAGTAATCTTGTGAGTCTTTCGGTTTGATATACTCAGTGTTCATTCGATTAAGATGATGGAGATGATATGTCGAAAACCGCGAAGATCATTAATGAAGATAAATTGCTAAAGAAAGCTCTGGAAGTCGGTTCTAAAATGGCAAAGTTACAAGGCTTTGATTTGCCACACTCATCTCAACCTATAAAAGTTAAGGCTGTGTACTTGTTTCTTGTTGGAGTTAATCAGAT
>NZ_JBFRSN010001526.1:0-530 GCF_041473595.1 Vibrio sp. 10N.222.46.A1 | reverse complement strand
TCACCTCCCCTTCTAACGGAAATTTTTTTGAACCCTTCCATACCACCAAGAAAAATGGACTTGGACTTGGGCTATCGATTTCTCAACAAATAATCAGCGGAATAAATGGCAAGCTAGTTACCAATCACAGCCCACAAGGTGGTGCTCGATTTAGTATCGAGTTACCCATAGTTCCAACAAAAGAATCAGATTAGTCGCTAAACAAACCAGTACACCTTCACCAACAATAAAAATAAAAGATTAAAGGAATAACTATGTGTCACGTCTATTTCATTGATGATGAATCCGATCTAAGAATGGCTATTGAACAGAGCTTTGAGCTCGCCGATATTGATGCCGAATTCTTTCCCGATGCGGAGTCTGCTCTGCTCGCAATTCAAGAGAACGGCTTACCTCACGTAATCATCACTGATATCTGTCTACCGGGCCTTTCCGGGCATGACCTACTCAACACCGTGATGCACAAAGACAAAGAAATCCCCGTGATTATGATTACTGGTCACGGCGATATTTCGATGGCGGTACAAGCG
>NZ_JBFRSN010001525.1:0-834 GCF_041473595.1 Vibrio sp. 10N.222.46.A1 | reverse complement strand
CAGTACCGATGTTTCTCCATCATGATGTGATTGGATAAAGGCATCATTAAGGCCATCAGAATAGAAGCGGAATGGGGCGCTTTGAATACTGAATTCAAGGTAGTAATGGTTATTGGCCTTTAACACGGGCGCACTTGGTTTGAACGTGCAATAGCTTCCAACTTGAGTCAGTTCACCTTGCGATAGACTCTCAGGAAGGATGAATCGGTCAAATGCAAAATGCAGAGACCAATCTTTTACGTCGAGGTCACTTAAATTATGTACCGTAAGGCCAAATCGGCAGTTATTTTTTTGTTCAGAAAGAACAGCTAAGTCGATGCGATAATTCATATAACTTCCCTGCTAAGCCTGTTGATACAAGTTGTGTTGTGACTTGCCGGCAAACATCAATGCGCCTTCGATAGCGTCAAATTGAGGTTTAACGATCCATTGTTGTACTGGTGGTGATAGCCAGTTGAGAATACGCTCAGCGATACTTCCCATTAAGCACACCTTGTCAGCGCCTTTTCGATGCAGCGCTAATACAAACATTTCGATATCGGCTGCAGTCTGCTTAAGCATCTCTATAGCCAGTTCATCGCCTTCATTTGCCAGTTGAAAAATGACGGGTGAGAATTGACCGTAATCCTTTGGAATCGCGCCTTTTGACCACGCCACAATCGCATCCACATCATTATTAAATTGATTCATAACATGTTGAGTTAATGGGGTTTTACTGCGAATACCATCTTCAGCGAGTAGGACTTGCTGAATTAAACGAAGGCCCATCACTGCGCCGCCGCCTTGGTCAGAAATTGGAAATTCACGACCGCCAACCACATGTTGTTCGCCGTT
>NZ_JBFRSN010001524.1:0-220 GCF_041473595.1 Vibrio sp. 10N.222.46.A1 | reverse complement strand
GCGGCTTTTCAACCTAACGGAACGTTTAATCCTGAAGGTTCGACCAATGATATTGCGTTGGGTATGTTGACCATTACCGACGATGGCGAATGGACTTACGTCGTCGACAACGATGATGTGCAATATCTCGATGACGATGAATTTATCACCGAGGTTTACACGGTTACTGCGATTGACGGAACCACAAGTGAAGTGACAATCACTATTAATGGTGCTGATG
>NZ_JBFRSN010001523.1:0-396 GCF_041473595.1 Vibrio sp. 10N.222.46.A1 | reverse complement strand
AAATGAAGTGTAAATAGTAAATGAGAATCAATATAATTTTTAAAATCATTGTTGTTTTTTTGATTTCAGCTTCGGCTTCTGTTTTCGCAGAAACCGAAATGACATCTCAAAATACTTACCCCAAGACTTTCGTTAATGCGGATAGCTCACAGACAGTGATCCCATCTAAACCGACTCGAATCCTTTCTACCTCGGTGACGATTAGTGGGACGCTACTGGCTATTGATGCTCCTTTAGCCGCAACAGCACTCACTTATGAAGGGAAGTTTTTTAGTCAATGGGCAGATATTGCTGAACAGAGAAGCGTGGAAAAGGCATGGCCTGCCGGCAGCGTTGATTTAGAGTCTGCCTATATCTATGAACCTGATTTGATTGTTGTAGCATGGCGCGGTGGTG
>NZ_JBFRSN010001522.1:0-933 GCF_041473595.1 Vibrio sp. 10N.222.46.A1 | reverse complement strand
TTGTTATGGGACCTCATATAACATCGGGGAGACCAACCTAGTAGCTGATTGGGTTATTAAGCTTTGTATCAACTGCTTACAATTCATTTTATAAGTCATACTGCCAAAACGGAGCAACCGATTGCGTTAAACAGAAGTTCCATATTGTTCAGTGCAAATTGGTGAGTCGAGACTGTGAATAAGATATAAGGTGCACTAATTAATAAAACTCTAGGTTATTCATGTTCCGCGCTTTTAATCTACTTTCTCTAATTATCCTGGCTTCTTCCGTATCTTTTTACGTTAAGGCTAGTGGTTCGATTACCATCGGAGTTCAAACCTCAGGATTTTCTCCGTACGTTGTTGTCCAAGAGGGGGAGGTTTCGGGATTATTGCCTGAATTGACCGGTTTCTATGCAGAGCGTGAGTTGAATGGCTTGGAGTTTGTCGGTTTTCATTCTCCGTCGGATCTAAATAACGTACTTAAAACTGAACAAGTTGATGCCATTATTACGGCTGAACAAAATGTTTCTAGTAGCGGTGTTATTTACTCTAAACCTATCTTATCTAGTCGAATGGTTAGCCTAAGTAGTGAGCCTATTGAAAGCCACTTATTAATGAAGGGACGAAACCTGGCTTATTTTGAAGACTCGAGTAACGCGTCTTCTGTGAAATCGCTTCTCCCATTTTCTTCTTTTAAGTCATATTCATCCTATCAAACCGCGATTGCTGCTGTAGCTCGAGAGAATGCGTTAGCCATTGTTGATGATGGAGTGTTACTGCACAACAAGTTAATGAATAGCCCCTATGAGTTATTTTTGTCGGTCAACTTACATGATGGTTTACCCTTAAATAATTATGTTATTGCCTTGCTGGATACGCCTGAAAATAGGAAGTTGCTGGGTATTATCAATAACGCTATAAACCAAGATAACTCAAGCAAGCTTGTTAATA
>NZ_JBFRSN010001521.1:0-797 GCF_041473595.1 Vibrio sp. 10N.222.46.A1 | reverse complement strand
GAAGTACACCGTAAGGAACGTCAGTCATTAGTTGACGCTTAACAGCAGCTTCTAGCGCTTCAGTTAGCTCTTCTTTGCTTGTGCTGTTACCTTGAACGGCTGCGTATTCGTTCCAATCGCGGATGTAGTAGCGTTGAGGTTCTGTATCTTTAGAAGAGTAGAAGCTACCAGGAGGGAACTCACTGATCGTCTTACAAACTGGAACCAGTGCTTTCATCTCTGAAGCAACGTAATAGTTGCCGTGCTCATCGTAGCCTTGGTAAAGCGGGATGATGCCAATATGGTCGCGGCCGACTAGGTATTCGTCTTTCTCTTCGTCATATAAAACGAAAGCGAAAATACCGTTAAGTTCTTCTAAAAGGTCGGCACCCATCTCTTGGTAAAGCGCAAGAATGACTTCACAATCAGAGTCAGTTTGGAACTGGTATTTATCTTCATAGCGAGCGCGAAGTTCTTTGTGGTTATAGATTTCGCCATTGACTGCAAGAATGTGTTTTTTGTCTTGGCTATATAGTGGTTGAGCACCACTATTTAGGCCGACGATAGCTAGACGCTCGTGAGCAAGGATAGCTTTTTCACCAGCATAGATACCAGACCAGTCTGGGCCACGGTGACGAAGCTTTTTAGACATTTCTAAAGCAATAGGGCGAAGTGCTGCGGCATCACTTTTAATGTCGAGAATGCCAAATACTGAACACATAGAACTTCCTTTTAAATAATTTCTAAATCAACTGTATTCAATTTGCCATTCTGGCTAAAAAAAGCAACCGAATATGAGCAAAAAAATAATATAAAGG
>NZ_JBFRSN010001520.1:0-2096 GCF_041473595.1 Vibrio sp. 10N.222.46.A1 | reverse complement strand
GCCCCTTTCCGCAAACGACGTGCATTGTTCCCCAACAACAATATGATCCAGAACTCGAACATCAATGAGCGCTAAAGCATCTTGCAATCTCGTCGTGATGCGCCTGTCTGCTTGGGACGGCTCAGGATCGCCTGATGGATGGTTGTGAGCAAAGATAACCGCCGCCGCATTGGCTTTAAGAGCAGTCTTTACTACCTCCCTTGGATAGACGCTTGCCGCATCAATAGTCCCTTGAAACAACTCCTCAAACTCAATTAATCGGTGTTGGTTATCTAGCAACATGACGGCGAACACTTCGCGTTCACTGCCGCCTATCTTAAATCGCAAATAGTCTCGGGTAGCTTGTGGATTGGTAAATACATCGCCTCGTACATAACGATCTTCTAGTATCTCAGCGGCTTTTTCTAGAACACGATGTTCATGCTCTTGCTGCGAGAGTAGTGGTGGTGAAAGTGTTCTCATTTTGGTTCTCCTTTAATCAGGCTTTAGGTCATTCACTTTAATGACATATACCTCAAAAAGGTTTGAATCAGAGTAAGCCGAGCCAGCCTCATTTTTTTTAACACTATCTCCTTATCCCATGAGGACCACAGGCATAGGAGAACGTCCCATGAGATTTTTAAAGCTAAAAGAAGTGATTGAGAAAACCGCATTAAGTCGCTCGGCGATATACAGAAAAATGGACGAAGGTAATTTTCCTGTATCGGTAAGCTTGGGAGATAGGGCGGTCGCTTGGGTAGAAGAAGAGGTGAATAACTGGATGGAAATGCGCTTGGCTCAAAGACCAAGCCATTAAGACTGAATCAACGCTACGACAAAAAATTAAGGCTTTACCAAAATGGTGGGCCAAAACTTAAAAAGAGGAACAAAATTATGAATGAAGAAAACTGTGCAATCTACATTGCTATCGCGACTTCGAAAGACAATACATCAAACCTACAAGGTGGGATTGGTATCAGTGTTTATAACTACGATGGGCAGTTAGTTGACGAAAATAATCTATTAGTCGGTGAGATTGCCGATAGTGCTGAGTTAGAGCTTATCGCATTGATAGAAGCTATAGCTTATGCCAGAGATGGAGACTGCCTGTATTCGAGTAGTGAATATTGTGTGAAAGGGTTCAATGAATGGTTAGATAACTGGAAAGCAAAGGGGTGGCGAAAATCTGATAAGAAGCCAGTAGCTAACCGTCATTTATGGCAACAAGTTGATACGTTGAGATCAAGTAAGTTTGTTGAAGTAAGGCGTGCGCATAAGGTCGGAGATTTTGAACAGATGGGGAGAGCGGGGGATATGGCTAGGGAAGCACTTTGAGTGTTCGGTCACACGGGGTGAAAAGGTGTTGAATATGAAGTCTGGGTTAGGAAGTGCTTAAGCTGACCTACCCCAGCACAATTATAAGATTGCAGTAATTGAACGTGTTGTGTTGGCTATGAAGAGCCCAATGTTTGCCAACGTACTGATAAAGCTTGATATCTAACTTTCTTCGCAAAAACATAAAAGATGTGAATTTCTCCAGGAAAAATTAGCGGAATATGAACACGTACACACTAAATTAGGTAGAATGCTTAGTTATACAGTATTGAGTCTGAGTAACAGCGTAAGCTATCCTGGTTATCACCTGTACTTCTGTCTACCTAATATTTTCATGGGGTTATAAAACTTGATTGATTTACGAACCGCACTTAGTGTGATGTCAAAATCGTCGCCATATGCAGTCTCTACAGAGCGAGACGCAACAATATCAACTGACTTAGATGCGGTAAAAAAGTATCTATATGTACAAACGGATATAGAGGCTGACTTTGTTAAACAATTGAAAGGACTATCCTCAACCGATAAGAAAATCATTTTTTTATGTGGTAGTAGTGGTGATGGCAAATCCGAAATACTAACAAAGTATAAGAAAGAGTATCAAAATAGAGCTGACTTCCATCTCGATGCAACCCACAGTTTTCGTCCGAGTGATTCGGCTATTGAAACGCTGAATGAATTGTTTACTGAGTTTAACGCTACACCGAAGCCGCTAGTTGTAGGCATCAATACAGGTATGTTGGGTAACTATGCTGAAGAAGGCACGGTGACCGAAGTAACAT
>NZ_JBFRSN010001519.1:0-626 GCF_041473595.1 Vibrio sp. 10N.222.46.A1 | reverse complement strand
CATCACAACATCACCGTCAGGGCTGGTGACAACTTGTTTAAAGTCAGCGCTAAAACCTGCATTCAGCGACAAGCGGCTACTCAACTCTTCTTTCGGAGAAGCAAATACTGAGAAGCTCATAAATAAAAGTGCGAATACTTTTTTCATCAATAATCCTGTTAGAACATAAGTCGGTCATGTTTTGGTTTTGACCGACTGAATAGTTATGAGTTCCTATTGGAACTAATCTTTTGGTGGCGCGGGCGCCAAGACTTCTCGGTTACCGTTATGTCCTGGAGCACTGACAATACCTTGAGCTTCTAATTGCTCAACAATTCGTGCGGCACGGTTGTAGCCGATCTTAAATCGACGTTGCACACCAGAAACTGAACCACGACGTGAATGGACAACGTGTTCGACAACTTGATCAAACAGAGGATCGACTTCTTCATCGCCTTCCATTTTCTCACCTGGTAACAGTGTTTCTGGGGTTTGGTCGCCGTTAGTAATCTCTTCAATATAGTTTGGCTTACCGCGTGCTTTCCAGTTATTCACGACCGCATGTACATCATCATCAGATGCAAATGCGCCGTGTACACGAGTTGTGTGGCTTGAACCCGGTGGCAAGTACAACATATCACCCATAC
>NZ_JBFRSN010001518.1:0-610 GCF_041473595.1 Vibrio sp. 10N.222.46.A1 | reverse complement strand
CTAGCTGCGTTTCGATAGCAGCAATTTGCTCGGCAGAGCTAAGAAATTCAGTCCATTGGGTCTGCGCGAGTGTCGAGCCATCATGGTCGTCACTGATCCCCATATAAGTATCCCAAAAGAAGTCTTCTTTCGCTTTATGAGTCGCAAGATACTTTTGGTTCAATTGGTTGAGATAGTTCGTTGCAGTCATGGACGTTCCTTGTAAATTATTCATTAATTTCAACATTATGACACATTCATGGGGTGTATTGTGTGACGACAGATATAACAGAGTGCAACTCTTCTTAGTATCAAGTTTGTTAATCTTATCGTTGAGCAATATTTTTAGTTTTATAGATGTAAATCGAGCAGTTGTTTGTTGATTGGTCACGTATAATGCACGCTCCATACCGCGTGAAATAAGCACAAATAATGAGAACTCTTCCTAGCTTCATCCTATCTTTTTTATTGGCTCTGAGTACCTTTTCATTTTCTGCGCAAGCGAGTGAAAGCTGGTGGTTACGGACGGTATTCAATAGCAACCCAACTCAACCGAGTTCTCAAAACTATATTAACGATATCGATCTTATGGATTGTGGCGAAGTTGAAGGCACTCTGTTGTGCAGTGACT
>NZ_JBFRSN010001517.1:0-821 GCF_041473595.1 Vibrio sp. 10N.222.46.A1 | reverse complement strand
CCCCAGATCTGGAACATCTAAAAAATCGACAACATTCCCTGTTGGGAACATAGAGCCACTCGCGTCGGCGGGGTCTAGAAAATCGACTTGGATCTCAGCAGCGGGGAAAGTGACACCATCGAGCTCAAAGTCACCTAACTCTTGGACTTCCCCATCAGCGATAGGTACATGAACAATAATGGTTTTCTCTATGTTCACTTGCCATACTCGCACCTCGACCACACCGTTTTCTGGAATACGATTCGAATCGACCAGTCCATTATGAATTGCAAATGGGCCTACGGCAGCAGACAGATTGCCGCAGTTACCGCTCCAATCAACGAACGGCTTGTCTATTGCTACTTGGCCGAATAGGTAATCAACATCGTGATAGGCTTTACTGCTTTTCGAAACAATAACGGTTTTGCTGGTGCTGGATGTTGCGCCACCCATGCCGTCGGTTTGTTTGCCATAAGGATCTGGACTACCAATCACGCGCAGAAGTAATGCGTCTCGAGCTTCTCCGGCAACTTGCGCAGCTTCAGGTAAGTCACTTAAATTGAAAAAGACACCTTTGCTTGTTCCACCCCGCATATAGGTAGCAGGTACTTTTATCTGTTTGATGTTCATAACTAGCTCCTAATTTGCAAGAAAGTCTTTGGCGAAACGTTGCAATACGCCACCAGCGCTATAAACATTCACTTCGTCTGCGGTGTCTAGTCGGCAGGTCACAGGAACATCAAGCTTTTCACCGTTTTTACGAGTGATGACTAGAGCCAAATCAGAACCTGCTTCAATGTCGCCGTACACGTCGTAAAGCTCGGTGCCGTCCAGTTCTAAGG
>NZ_JBFRSN010001516.1:0-2224 GCF_041473595.1 Vibrio sp. 10N.222.46.A1 | reverse complement strand
AATAACAAGTTTGTTGACCATATTTCTTAAAGTAAGATCATAGATTTTGTGAATCTTGTCATTCTAAATTAAAGTAACCAGCTCTATAGCCAGCACTCAAGGATTATCATCTCGATGGAAAAAGACTATGTCACAAAAGAACTTAGCTGGTTATCCTTCAACGAAAGAGTGCTCCAAGAAGCAGCCGACAAATCAGTCCCCTTAATCGAAAGAGTTCGTTTTTTAGGTATTTACTCGAAAAACCTCGATGAGTTTTACAAAGTCCGATTTGCTGATGTGAAACGAAAGATCTTACTTCAAGATCCTCAATTACCTGCCAACTCGCAGAAAACCCTGCTAACTCAAATGCAGAGCCAAGCAAGTAAGCTCGACGCTCAATTCTATGAGCTGTATAGCGACTTACTATTGGAACTGGCACGCAATCGTATTTTTCTGGTCAACGAACAACAAATCAGCGAAGAACAGAGTGAGTGGATCAAAAAGTACTTTAAGAAAAAAGTGCTGCCACATTTAACTCCGTTTCTCTTGAACGAAGATAGCCAGTTGCTCAATATTATCAAAGACGAGCAAAGTTACTTAGCCATCGACATTGAGCGAGAGACATCTTCTCAATATGTCTTACTCGAAATCCCATCAGAAGCCCTCCCTCGGTTTGTTAAGTTACCAGACACTTCTGGTTCACAGCGTACAACTTTGATCTTGTTAGATAATATAGTTCGATTTTGTTTAGATGACTTGCTTAAAGGATTCTTTGAGTATGACTCATTACGTTGTTTTGCGATAAAAATGACGCGTGATGCCGATTATGATCTTCAAGAGAACAATGAAAGTAACCTATTAGAATCGATGTCTTTAGGTTTAGAACAGCGCTTAACGGCACTACCGATACGCCTTATCTATGAGTCAGAAATGCCAGCTGAAATGCTCAATTTCTTGCAAGTCAGACTTAAGCTGTCTGACTATGACAGTGTCATTGCGGGTGGTCGCTATCATAACTTCAAGCATTTCTGCGAATTTCCAAGCCTTAATAGGCGTGATTTAGTTAATCGCCCACTTCCCGCGATTAAGTGTGCGCATTTCAGCCACTACCCAAACTATTTCGAAGCGATCAAAGCTCGTGACATCTTGTTGCATTACCCTTATCACACCTTTAATCACATCACTGAACTCGTGAGGCAAGCCTCCTTTGACCCGAAGGTAACCTCCATAAAAATAAACGTTTACCGTGTTGCAGAAGGCTCAAAGCTCCTTAGCTCGATCATCGATGCTGCACACAATGGTAAGAAAGTAACTGTCGTCGTTGAGCTACAAGCCCGCTTTGATGAACAAGCCAATATTCAGTGGACCAAGAAACTTCAAGAAGCCGGTATAAAAGTCATCCATGGCATCCCAAGTTTGAAAATTCACTCTAAGCTTCTGCTCATTAAACGGAAAGAAGGCAAGCATACGGCGCATTACGCTCATATTGGCACCGGTAACTTTCATGAAGTAACAGCGCGCGTGTATACCGATTTTTCTCTGCTCACTGCGAATGAAGATTTGACCCAAGAGGTGAGACAAGTCTTTAAGTATATTGAAAACCCTTATCAAAAATCACAGTTCAAACAACTGATTGTGTCACCAAAGAATACAAGAAAACGCCTGTATCAGTTGATAGATAATGAAATACAAAACGCGATAGAGAGCAAGCCTGCAAGCATCACTCTAAAACTCAACAATTTGGTCGACCGAGAGATCATTGAGAAGCTCTATCAGGCCAGCCAAGCCAATGTAAAAGTGAGAATGGTCATTCGTGGTATGTGCTCTCTCGTACCGGGAGTCTCCAACATCAGTGAGCAGATTGAGATTGTTAGTGTGGTCGATCGTTTTCTCGAACACCCAAGAGTGATGATCTTTGGTAACGCTGGTAATCCAAAAGTCTATATCTCCTCTGCCGACTGGATGACACGAAACTTCGATCACCGCATCGAAGTCGCCACTCCAATTTTAGATCCAAAGATCAAGCAAACCATTATCGATATCACCGAGTTTCATTTCGATGACAGCAACAAAGCTCGAGTGCTAGACCAATCGATGAGCAATCCTTACATACAAGCTCCAACAAACCCACTCGATTACCCGACGTCACAACTCTCCACTTACCACTATATTAAACGTATGGAGAAACTTGCTCGCAAGAAGTACAAACAAGAGAAGAAATCATGCCGCTAATTGATAACAAACA
>NZ_JBFRSN010001515.1:0-1550 GCF_041473595.1 Vibrio sp. 10N.222.46.A1 | reverse complement strand
ATATTACGAAACAGGCAGCGCGTTAAAAGAAATATCGAACCCTGAGAACTTAACGCTGTCAAACGAATTGAAACAAGTTGTTTTTGGAGCGATTGAAGCGCTACCCGAAGACTTAAAAACTGCAATGACGTTGCGTGAGCTCGAAGGTTTGAGCTACGAAGAGATTGCAGAAGTAATGGATTGCCCTGTAGGAACCGTACGTTCGCGTATTTTCCGAGCTCGTGAAGCGGTAGAAAAGAAAATTAAACCTCTTTTACAACGCTAGAACTTGTAATAATTATGGTGAAAATAATGGCTGATAAAGAAAAGCTTTCGGCACTCATGGATGGTGAAACGATCGATAAAGCTCTCATAGTAGATCTCGAATCTGATCAAGAAAGCATGGATACCTGGCAGAGTTACCATTTAATTGGTGATGTTATGCGTGGGGATGCGCCAGAAACTCCAGAGTGGAACATTGCTAACAGTGTAGCTGCAGCGCTTGATGATGAGCCTGCACATGGTTCAATGTCGAACCTGCACCAATTGAATGTTGAACCTACTGTTGCTCCAATTGAAGAGCAGCCTAAACCTCAGCAAGCGAAGCGTCAGCTTCCTGCATGGTTACAACAGTTTGGACAAGTTGCCGTGGCAGCGTGTGTTTCATTAGCAGTTGTATTGGGTGTTCAGCAATATGGTGGCAGCGATCCCGCAGCTCCAGAGCAGTTGCCTGTACTCCAGACGATTCCATTTGCAGGTTCTGCGGAACCAGTAAGCTTAACGCGTGACTCTGTTGAGAGACCTGCATCTGAAGCTAACATGCAAGAGCAACGCAAACGCGTTCATGCATTGTTAGAAGATTATGAGCTACAACTAAGATTAAACAGTGATGCATCGCCAATGGAAGATGCACACCTAGAATCGGATATTGAATGAAGAAAATCCTGGTCAGTGCACTGACACTGTTCAGCTTGATGTCTCCAACAGCCTTTGCAGAGGAAACCACTGCAAAGGCCTTGTTACATCAAATGAACGAGGCCAGTCAGCATCTAAATTACGAACTCTCCTACATATTGATAAAGAAGAGCAGCATTGAACCTCTGCTTTATCGTCATGCAGTTAACGACGACCAACAACTTGCACACCTTGTTTATCTAAGCGGCCCTGTTCGTGAGGTTATTCGACGTGGCAATGAAGTTAGCTACATCGAACCGGGTACAGAGCCATTTACTATTCAGTCTGGCAGTATGGTTGCACCTGTCATTCCGATGATTAATCGAGATATCGATTCTCTCAACCAATACTACGATTTTGTAAAAGTTGGGCGTTCTCGTGAGGCGGGCAGTACCACGCAAGTATTACGCGTCGTGCCGAAAGACGGCCTTCGATACTCTTACGTGGTTTGGGTCGACGAGAAAACCAACCTTCCTTTGCGTGCCGATCTTTTGGATCGTGATGGCGAAGTGCTTGAGCAGTACCGCACTATCTCTTATGTCGTGAACGATAAAATTGCAGAAGCAATGGGCGGTTTGAATCAAGCTAAATTGCCGAAGGTTTTGTCATTGCCAGAA
>NZ_JBFRSN010001514.1:0-1085 GCF_041473595.1 Vibrio sp. 10N.222.46.A1 | reverse complement strand
AAATCAATCCCGCCAGAGCGAAAGGCGTTAATGGCCGTAGTGCGATGCAGTCGCTCGGATTTTTTGTTGGTAAATAACGTCAGCGTCAGGTGCATGTATGCCATGCTGTTGATGCCATCCGACATTTCATCTCGAATTTGCTCGCGTTCGCTCTGCTCTTTCTTCGCTTGAGGGAAGAAAAATGCCATCGGGGACTTGAGTGTTTTTTCCAGCTCTCCAATGCGTCCGCCATTTTTGGTCGCAAAACTGCCCGATTCTTGATGGCGAAAATTGAGGGTCATGAGGTGTGGACATTGCACATTTTTGGCCACGCTCTTTAAGGACGCAAAACAATCGGGCAAGGCGTAAAGGCGGAAAGTTCGAGGTGTACTGCGTAAACCCAATGAAATGATCCGCGAGGTCACCGTTTGCGTTTGATGTTGGCGGTTACTAAAGCGAACGTCGGTGTAATGTCGGCGAGTTAAAAACTCGGTATCAGGAGAGAGGACTTGTTTGTAGATCAACGCTTCTGGTGCGTAGTCAGATCCGCGAGGGGCGGTTTGTGTGGGGTCAAAATTGAGAATGCCTTCGACGTAGTTGATTAAGCCTTCGGGGGTAAGCGGCGTGAGCTCCAGTCCAATTTGGGATAAAGTCGTGGTGAGCGCCTCTTTGCAATCCAACACACTATCAACATCGTCCGTACTGGAGACAAACAACCACGCGCTGTAATCTTTGATGTCAAAGTAATGCTTCTGACGATGAAAAAAGCCGTGGTGAGCCGCAAAGTTGGCGTAATCGGCTTCTTGTTTTGCTAATTCACTGCAAATACCCGCACGAGCGGATTTCAAGGCGGTATTTTGCTCAATCAAATGACTCACGTGGTTGTGGCCCATCATGGAAAAATGGTAATCCCATTTATGGCCAGGCGGTAAATCCATGATGAGACGGTTAAATGCCTCCACCATGTCGTCATTCGCCCCCGTTAAGACGCTCAATTTGAATCCAAATCCTACGCCCTTTTTGTTATGAAAGAGGCTGTGCTGCGCATCAAAAGTGCGGTAAGGCAGTTCAGAATGAAGGTGGTTATATTCACGTTTGGCTTCTTG
>NZ_JBFRSN010001513.1:0-537 GCF_041473595.1 Vibrio sp. 10N.222.46.A1 | reverse complement strand
ATACTTCAATCAACTGCTTGCTGAAATTGATATCAACAGCGAGCGTGGTCAGAACATCGTTCATATCTTCAAAACCGCAACGCGTATGGAAGTGGCTTTTTGGCAACAAGGTCTGAATGCACTTAATGACTCAACCGCGGCTTAAAAGCGACTTTCACGAATAAGGATTAATCCATGCTAACTGAACAAATTATCCAATCGTTGCGCGCAGTACGAGAGCAAAAACCGTTGGTTGTGAACATCACCAACTACGTCGTGATGAACAATACGGCCAATGCGTTATTGGCGATTGGCGCTTCGCCTATTATGGCGCACTCACAGCAAGAGCTGGCAGAGATGATGTCTTTCTCTGGCGCGCTTGTGATCAACATTGGCACGCTCGACAGTGTTTGGACGCCAAGAATGTGTTTTGCTGTTGAACAAGCGAATGCGAACAACAAAGTCGTGGTTCTTGACCCTGTGGGTTGTGGCGCAAGTACGCTGCGTACCGAGACTTCTCGTGAAATTGCACGCTTAGCTGACAAGTTGATCATTCGT
>NZ_JBFRSN010001512.1:0-1628 GCF_041473595.1 Vibrio sp. 10N.222.46.A1 | reverse complement strand
GATATCAACATACATGCAGTCAGCACCTAAGCGCTTCATTTCAAAGTCAATCGCACGAGCAACCACATCACGCGGAGCCAGTTCACCGCGCTCATCGAAGTCCTTCATAAAGCGAGAACCGTCTGGACGACGCAGGTAGGCACCTTCACCACGCAATGCTTCCGTTAGTAGGAAGTTACGCGCTTCTGGGTGGAATAAGCAAGTCGGGTGGAACTGATTGAACTCAAGGTTTGCCACACGACAACCCGCACGCCAAGCGATAGCAATACCATCACCTGAAGAGACATCTGGGTTAGAGGTGTATTGGTAAACCTTTGAAGCGCCGCCTGTTGCTAATACAACAAATTTAGCGCGCACGGTTTCAACGTGCTCTTGGTTACGGTTCCAAATGTAGGCACCGATAACCTTGTCTTTCGAACCACCTATCTTATCTTCGGTGATTAAATCCAGCGCATTGTGACGCTCGAAGATCTCGATATTTGGGTGATTCTTGACGTTATCTTGCAGTGAGGTTTGCATCGCCATGCCAGTTGCATCGGCAGCGTGCAGAATTCTGCGGTGACTGTGGCCGCCCTCACGAGTGAGGTGATATTTTGGTTGGCCTTCTGTGCTGTTCTCATCTTTATCAAATGGAACACCACCATCAATCAGCCATTGCACACACTCTTTAGCATTTTCAGCAATGAATTGAACTGTATCTTCTTCGCATAACCCAGCCCCAGCAATTTGAGTATCTTCTACATGAGACTCAATACTGTCCGATTCATCGAACACCGCCGCAATACCACCTTGTGCGTAATACGTCGATCCTTCGCTGCGTGGTCCTTTGCTTAATACAATTACTTTTGCATGTTCTGCTACGCGTAAGGCTAATGACAAGCCTGCCGCACCACTTCCTACCACTAATACATCACACTGATGTTCACGGTTTGCGTTCATAAAACTTATTAAATCCCGGGCTATAGTCGAGTTGTCCATGCTCAATTGACTTCGTCTTGTTTTAGGAGTTTGGGTAAGACTGTTATAATCTTTCCCTAGTCATCCTAAAACACGACACAAAATCAATATATAGACAGCTATCTAGAAATATTTAATTGCTCAATACCATTGCTTTTGCTCAAGTTTCCCCAAATTGATAGGGATAACTATTTTTATTACATCACATTGTGAAACAATAATGGCAAATAATTTTAGGAAAGTTGGAACTTTCGGTATTTGGCTTAGTCACAATAGTGCTCTTGTAGACGGTGGTGTCAATACTACATTTCGCATAATTAGTACCCATATCTGTGAAGGTAAGGGTTATAACAATAGGAGTACCCGCTCGAATGAACGAGCAGCTAACCGATCAAGTGTTGATTGAGCGAGTTCAGAGTGGAGATAAGCAGGCATTTAACTTATTAGTGGTTAAGTATCAAAACAAAGTTTGTAATCTTATCTCTCGATACGTGAATAATTCCGGTGATGTACCTGATGTAGCACAAGAAGCTTTTATTAAAGCTTACCGCGCGATACCTAACTTTCGTGGTGAGAGTGCTTTCTATACATGGTTGTACCGAATTGCCGTGAACACCGCTAAAAATCATATTGTTGCCCAGAGCCGCAGGCCGCCAGCAACAGATGTAGAT
>NZ_JBFRSN010001511.1:0-438 GCF_041473595.1 Vibrio sp. 10N.222.46.A1 | reverse complement strand
TCTTGTTGACCGCTCAGATGAAATTTACGATGAGTCTCGCCGTTTAGCAGAAGAATTGAATGGTCACTACATGGATCAATTTACTTACGCTGAGCGTGCAACCGACTGGCGTGGTAACAACAACATCGCGAACTCGATTTTCAATCAAATGCAGATGGAAGATCACCCAGTTCCAGCTTGGGTAGTAATGAGCCCAGGTACTGGCGGTACTTCAGCGACGATTGGCCGTTTCATTCGCTACCAACAACATGAAACTAAGCTTTGTGTTGTGGACCCTGAGAACTCTGTATTCCACGAATACTTCCAAACCGGCAATGCGAACGTGAAAGGCAGTACATTCAGCAAGATTGAAGGCATTGGTCGCCCACGAGCAGAACCAAGCTTCATTCCTGGTGTGGTTGACGAAATGCGTAAAATTCCAGATGCAGCAAGTATCGC
>NZ_JBFRSN010001510.1:0-1113 GCF_041473595.1 Vibrio sp. 10N.222.46.A1 | reverse complement strand
CTTCATCACTATAAACTAACAAACCTTTCATATATGCATTCATATATCTCTTTTTACCATACTGAAAAACTGGAGCATAATTTAATTCAACATACTCCTCTGTAAAATCGGGATATAGTTTGAAGAGCTGTTTTTTATATTCTACAAAGTAGTGCTCCACTGTTTGTTCAAATCCCAGAATTTCAGAAATCTCATTTTCCATCTTGCTTCTCTCCGTGGCTTGGAGAGGTAATGAGACACATAGCAACCAAAAACATAAAAGACTAACTTTCATTTACACCCCTTAATATGTGTGAAAAAATTAAATTACCACTATCTAAAGTAAATGGCTTAATACCGAGCAGATCCCCATAGTTACTGTTACAACCCTACGCTCCGTCAACCAAGGTTCTTTTAGTCCTGATGTCAAATGTAATTCACTATTACGTCTTCATTGGCACTGATACAACTGACAATATGACCTCGTAATCAAACAATATTCTCTTTCCAGTATGCTTTACCTAGCCAACCGAACGTTTTTCGCATATGGGCAGCGATTGGCTGTTTTTAGCTTACCTATAGCGTCTTAAATGATCTACTGAGGTATAATAAGTATTGCCCTTGGATAGGAGCACATACTAGGATTCAGGCTTTCCCAACGGTGGCTAGTTACCTAAATTACGTGGTACTACCGTGTGATATATGGTGTGGGATGAGGTTTAACTTTGCATTTATCCATCACACCTCTAGCAAAAGCACCTATCCACGGACAAGCTCGCATTTTTATGCATCGAGCAATAATTGTAACTATTGAGTATATACTGTTTATTTTCCAACCCTTTCCGTCAAACAAAAATAATTTATCATTTACAAATCCCAGCCTGCACTAACTTGGACGTTATATTAATTGCCGTACAGCTTGTTTTAACGTACGGGTTAGGAATTGCTCCACCAACATCCGATATTCTATCAATATCTTTCGCTACTTTGCACGCTTCCTCATCTGCCTTAACCTCAGCGTCTCGGAGTGCTTTATTTAGTTCGGGAGGATTAAAAGCTTGAGGTGGTAGCACTGGAACTGGAGAGATCGGTACCCCGAGCCTTCCATCCAGATCTACATACCCTAACGGGTCA
>NZ_JBFRSN010001509.1:0-335 GCF_041473595.1 Vibrio sp. 10N.222.46.A1 | reverse complement strand
GACCTGAAGTCGTATGAAACGTTGTTCACCACGAAGGGTGAACCATCTGTACTACCAGATGCCCCTAGGAGCCTGAATAAAGAAGCGGCTCTGACAATGTAACGAAGCTTGGTTGTTGACTGAGCTGGAAGAATCGTTAGAGGACGTTCCTCCTGACAACCACAAGTCGGGTGAGTGCTAGGGGGGCAATATGATGAATATAATGAATCCATTTAAGGCGCGTTATATGATGAAGCAGCGGAAGTGGTTAATACGCTGTAGCCAAAAGGCAACGAGAGTCGGGAAGAGATTGGACATTACTCTTTCGTGGTCATTGCACTCTCCGCACCATTGTG
>NZ_JBFRSN010001508.1:0-405 GCF_041473595.1 Vibrio sp. 10N.222.46.A1 | reverse complement strand
TATTAATCGTCTGAGAAAATTCATTACCGTGAAATTTAACTAAACCTGCATCCTCATCAAATTGATAACAAACATTAAGGGATGGGACGAATTGAGAAATTTTACTCAACGAAGAAACCAAGCGACCAATGTTGACTTCCCCAGCTAGACGGTAAGCAGCTGAGTATTGAGCAGAATCTTCATGCTGCTGATGGTGCATCCAAACTCGTTCTTCAAAATCTGTCACTGCGTTGCCAAATCCACTCTTTTCCTTCGAGTGATGCGAGTTAAATATCATGTTCCTTTCTCCTGTCTGAAAGAATTCAGAACTGTCCTTTTTGAAGCTAAAGCTGCCTTAAAGTACAAGTATTCTGGGGGAGGCTCTAAGCTCTACGCTTATTAAAATCAGTGGCTTACTTTATTCCC
>NZ_JBFRSN010001507.1:1186-2073 GCF_041473595.1 Vibrio sp. 10N.222.46.A1 | reverse complement strand
GATAAGCGACTCTCTTTCATGCTGCAATGTTGGGAAGGTGAACAAGATGAAATTAGACTTCACAAGGTTTTAAACCAGCTTGTCGGGGTTCCTGTTGAAGATGAAAAAGACATTAGAATAATAGATATTTCAGGGCTGCCTAACGAAGTTGCAGGCCCTTTAGCTGCCTTGATTGCCAGATTATTGTTTCAATATAAAGTATTTCAAACACAAGAAGAGAAGGAAAAAGATCCAATTCTGCTCGTATGCGAAGAAGCACATAGATATGTGCCTGATCATGGAGAGGCGCAATATGCAGCAGCACAAGGAGCTATAAGACGCATTGCAAGAGAGGGACGAAAATATGGGATTGGCCTTATGCTTGTTAGTCAAAGACCCGCAGATGTAGATAGCACTGTTATATCACAATGTGGCACTTGGGTCGTATTAAGGCTTACTAACTCTGCTGATCAACAGCATGTCGCCCGTTTTCTACCAGATGGTTTATCTGGAATGGTTGGCGCGCTAGCGATTTTGTCACAACAAGAAGCCATATTTGTTGGCGAAGGTGCTGCACTTCCCTCTAGAATCAGAGTTAGAGATCTTCAGAAAAACCAACTTCCAAAATCGAATACAATACCATTTGCTGAAGGTTGGGCTAATGGTCGTCTAGATCTCAAAAAACTTGAAGCTATTGCTGAGCGAATGTGTAGCTGAACAAGCTAAAGATCAGTGCTTATTGCTTGTCTAGTTAGATGCAAGAATGTGGTCAACTGATATTGGCCACGAATTAGTGAATTTGATCACATCGTTAGATGTTCTAAGCATGAGGAAAAGCAAGTCAAATTGACGAGTTAAAAATCAGATTCAAGCTCTTGCTGACTCATTTTGGGGCATTTTCGAGCTAG
>NZ_JBFRSN010001507.1:0-432 GCF_041473595.1 Vibrio sp. 10N.222.46.A1 | reverse complement strand
GAGCTAGAAAATGCCACGTGTTAAAATTCAGATTGTGACGTTTTTGGGGCAGCTCTGAGCTAGCTGGCACTTTGAGAGACAAGTGCCACGGGTAAAACTTTAGGCCAATGAAGCCTCTGGATAAAACTTTGCCAGTGACATTACTAGAATAGAATGCTGCTGCGCGGCTCACTTGGCTTTGCGAAAATCGCTACTTCATGACATTAGCTGATTAGTCATGTACAATTAATGCAACCAACAAGAGGAACATTGATATGGCCAATGTCTCAAATCCGAAGCGCCAAAAAGCTACATTTACCCCTAGCTTAAAGAACTTCAAAACCAGTTTGGGTTATGAAGGCATGACGATAAATAAGAAATCGAACGTTCAAACCATTGAAGATTTAAAACGCAAGTATGCGAGATAAATATGGTGCTGATCAGGACAAATAC
>NZ_JBFRSN010001506.1:0-430 GCF_041473595.1 Vibrio sp. 10N.222.46.A1 | reverse complement strand
GCCGTGTAGGTACAGGTAACATTGCAGGTGTTGCTGCCGCTATCGGTTTCGGTGGCCCAGGTGCAGTATTCTGGATGTGGGTGGTAGCTTTCTTTGGCGCGGCGACTGCTTACGCAGAATCTACGCTGGCGCAAATCTATAAAGAAGAAGATGAAGGCCAGTTCCGTGGTGGTCCGGCTTACTACATTGAAAAAGCAATGGGTCAGAAGTGGTACGCATGGATCTTCGCTATCGCGACTATTTTTGCATGTGGCATTTTGCTTCCAGGTGTTCAGTCAAACAGTATAGGTAATGCTGTAGAAGCTGCATTTGGCTCAGGTGATATGATTGAAACAGCTATCGGTACATTCAGTTTCGCTAAAATTTTCACTGGTACTGTTGTTGCTATCATCCTTGCTTTCATCATCTTTGGTGGTGTTAAACGTATCGC
>NZ_JBFRSN010001505.1:0-2213 GCF_041473595.1 Vibrio sp. 10N.222.46.A1 | reverse complement strand
TACTACGATTGGTATTATTATACCTTTGAGCTATTTGCTTCGAGAGCGAACTTTACTCTATGAACAGGCGAGTGAGGGCCTTCAATGGTGCATTTTTAGTATTTGAGTTTTATATTTATGGGCTGTGGCGACTGTTTATGGGCTATGACGATTATTCAATTATTTCTGTCACTTACGGTTGTAGCTACTCGTTGCTATCCGTAATATGAAAATTAGCTTAAGGATAGAAATAGACAGTAAGGAATCACTTTGGAAATACAAATTAGACATCTTGAAACCACAGACAACCAAGACATTTTTGATATTTATCGTCATTCATCAGTATCAGAAAATACCTCACAAAAACCTTTCCTTAGCTCTGATCAAGTGGAGCGATTGTTTGGTCATTCAGACCATTTCACTTTAGTCGCAGAAGTGTCAGGTAAAGTCGTTGGGCACATTACCTTATTCATGACGACTAAGGTGAGAGACCGACATAGTGCTGGCTTAGGGATTGCGATTCACCCTGATGCACACGGCAAAGGGGTTGGGAAGGCATTAATGAAAGAAGCGATTAATCAGACTGATAATTGGCTTAATCTGGTCCGTCTGGAGCTAGAGGTTCATGCCGATAACAACGCTGCCATTGCTTTGTATGAACGAGTAGGTTTTCAGTTAGAAGGCACTAAAAGGCTGAGTACATTCAAAGGCGGGAAATACATTGATATGTTGTTGATGTCGAGGATTAGACCTGATTATCGTTGATTGTTAGACCTATAACGTCCTATTTAGATGAAATCAAAGAAGCTGGCAGTGTGCCAGCTTCTTTGGTTTGAACGAGATATTTTATAGACTTGTTCGTAATCGAATCTACTTGTTCACGTAATCTTTGAATTTCTGCTTCGTTTCAGCATCGGCTTTTTCGTACCAAAAATACAACATTTCTTCAGCTGTGTTAGCCGCATTTCCATCAATTTTTGCTGGAAGTGTTACAGGTTGAACAACCGCCGCTGTTGCGCCTGCTGTTGTACCTATAGCTAGTGCAGCAATGCCGCCTTGCTGGTTGTATTCTTTTGCTTCTTGAGGGTATTTACGTCCAATTTGCATACCGTCTTTAACTAGCTTGTCTTGCTTAACGCTGATTTCATTCTGGTTCTCGTCAACAAGGCTCCACTCTAAGTTTTTAAACCCAGATTTTGCTTCTGCTGTGTTGCGGTATTTTGGCAGGTCGAAAGTCAGTGTGGTATCAGTCGCATCGAATGTTGCGATAACAGCGTCGCTGTCTACGAATTCACGATCGTTACCTTTATCAAATGCAAGTTGATATTGGAATACGATTTGGTTTTGGCCATCTGGTAACGTCAGTGTTTTATGAGAAGAGAATAAGCCGCCGTCTAAGTCAGGCTTAGCTTCGTTAACCGCAAGAATATCAACACTGGATGGAACTTGGATTTCAACGTCAGCTAATACTGAAGGTGCAGCAACGATAGCTGAGAGTAGGGCAATGCTTTGGGTTGTCTTCATAATCATACAGTTGTTAGGGTGAGTTAAAATACAATCGCACGCATATCTCTGTATTTCAAGTGATGTCCGTGGGATTTGAAAAAATTTGCGTAATCTTAACGTAACGGTCATAAACGAGGCGAGCTACAAGGCTATGCGAGTAAATGTATGCGGATAACCTTGTTCGTCACTCGTTTGTTAAAGGCTTATGTGGGACAGTTTTCATTGTTGATATACTGAAAAGCCGTGATAGCGCTTGAGCTATCACGGCTTGGTTTCACTTTCCTAGGGCTGGTTAAGCTTTAGCTAATTATTTAGCTTGCGCTGCTGCCGCTTCTAGTTGCTTAAGTTTACCTTGAAGCATGTAAGCATTCTGGTTGAAGTTACCAGGGTTCAACACTTGGCTTTGCTGCATAGGGTAGTCAGGTAGCGTGTTCATGAACTCTTGTACTTTGCCGCCTACAGGTACGAATAGCCACATGTTGTCTGCCATCCAACGTAAGTACATGCCCGATTCGTGTGGTGCTTTTTCGAATGGATCAGCACGTAGGTGAACGACTTGAGGCCAGTTTGGTTGGAAACGCACGGCATCAACAATGTTACCGTCCATAACAGCGAATGAAATCTTGAAGTCATTCCAACGTACCGCATTTAGTTCAGCGTTAGCAGAGAAGTAAAGCATGCTGTCACGAGGGCCTTTCTCTTCTTTACCTTGGAAGTAAGGTAGGAAG
>NZ_JBFRSN010001504.1:0-1247 GCF_041473595.1 Vibrio sp. 10N.222.46.A1 | reverse complement strand
AATCAATCCAAAGAAACTACTTCGCAGTAAATGGACGGCCGTTAGCCCAGTAAAGAAAGAAAAGCACTTTATGATCACTGAGGTCGAATTCGAAGAAGGGGAGGTCATTCGTTGCTTAATAGAAGCGGTGATGACGAAACGAGAAGAAGACATTAACTGGCGCGATCTAACCGATAAGGATCATTGGCTTCCTGGTTGGAAATAAGTGTATCAAGTCGAGGCGATCTGCTTGATACACTTGTATTAATTACCCGACGCAGCAAGCCCTTGCCAGTATTTAAGGCCTTCTAACACACCCTCTGCATGTGTTGCTCTGCTGGTGTATACATTATCTCGATCGGACAGGTGAGCGATCTCAGGGTAATGATTCGCGACCAATATTGAATTTACGCCATCTATGGTTAGCATCGAGGTGTCGTTCGCTGAGTCGCCAGCCACGCATACCTCTTCAATGCTTAACTGATGTTGTTTAAGTAGATGATGAATCGCTGTGGCCTTGTTGACCCCCTTAGGCGTGATATCTAAGTACCAATCGTGGGAATAAGTAAGGTGTACATCTAAACCGTGTGATTCCAGACGAGATACGATCAGCTCATGTTGAGGCTCTGAGAGTTTTCCTTCGAAAGTGATCTTGTAGTCCCCTTGATGGCTCTCTAAGCGCTCTCCCATGAAATCGAGCGATGCAAGTGCAGACTCAACCTTTGACTTGTTCCAAGATGCTTCTAATTGATTGTGCCAGGTGTGATCCGGCGTTTGGGAGTGCTCGTGATGAATTCTCGTGCCTACGTCGCTGATAATCGTGTGTGGTTTCGGGTAGTTGTCAGAAGCTAAACCCACACGAATTGAGGGCAGTGTTCTACCTGTCGCGATGATAAAGCGGATAGCCGGTTGCTTTGTTAAGTAGTTAAACAACTGATCAACCCCATGAGACGAGCCGCCATCAAGCGTGCCATCAAAGTCACACACCAGCATTTTTATCATTCTAATACCTGTCCTTTTATCCGTCCGAAAGAGTGCCCAACCTTTAGATAAAGAATGGAACAGCAATGTGTACTCTACAAGTTGTCTTTCGGCCTGGGTAATCGACTTTTGACAGTTTGCAGCAAGTATCACAGTTGGTGTTATGTCTTCTATATCGGAGATGAAGGTATCAATCCGATCTGTGCCTAATTGGACGGACTCTATCCAGATTGCCCTTCATATGTGTGTAAAAGTCATTGGGAGTGCGCGCCTCGTAATGGTGTTAA
>NZ_JBFRSN010001503.1:0-1671 GCF_041473595.1 Vibrio sp. 10N.222.46.A1 | reverse complement strand
GAGGTGCAATACCTAGGCCCATTTGACGAGCAAGTTTGTCTTGTGGGCGAATACCAGCAGAGAATACGATGAAATCAGTTTCTAGCTCAGTTCCGTCTGCAAAACGCATCACGTTACGAGCTTCAGTGCCTTCAGGAGCAATTTCTAGCGTGTTTTTGCTTGTATGAACGTTTACGCCCATACGTTCGATTTTTTGACGAAGTTGGTTACCGCCCGCTTGGTCAAGTTGCTCAGCCATTAGCTTAGGAGCGAACTCAACAACGTGTGTGGTTACGCCAAGTGCTTTCAGTGCGCCCGCCGCTTCAAGGCCAAGTAAGCCACCACCGACAACAACACCAGACTTTGAGTTCTTCGCGGTTGCTTCAATCGCTTTCAAATCTTCGATTGTACGGTAAACGAAACAGTCTTTACCTTCGTGACCTTTGATTGGCGGAACGAATGGGAAAGAACCAGTTGCAAGAACAAGTTTGTCGTATTGAATTTCACGACCTGTGCTTGAGTAAACAGTCTTTTTCTCACGGTTAACGTTAATTGCACGTTCGCCGATCAGCATGTTGATGCCGTGTTTCTCGTAGAAGCCTTCTTTAACTAAAGAAAGTTCGTCCGCAGTATGGTGTGAAAAATAAGAAGAAAGGTGTACACGGTCATAGGCTACGCGAGGCTCTTCACAGAACACCGTGATGTCCATGTTAGCGACATCTGTCTTCTCGACTAAATCTTCGATATAGCGATGGCCTACCATCCCGTTACCGATTACGACTAGCTTCATCTTGCTCATAAGAATTCCTGAAGGTTATATATTTCTTAACTACACGAATAATGAATTATGAAAGAAAATGAAAATATGATGTAAATCAATTACGAAATCGAACTACCCAAAAGGGGTAGAACAAAAGAGGTAGAACTGCTTAATTATCAGTCAAAGCAAACGAATAACCGTAGGTTTGGTAGGGTTTAGCGGGGTTTTATATACACTTCAACGCATTAAGAAGTAGGTTGTAAACTTTCACAACAGGTTACCAACAACGTAAGTAAATGACAATCATTTTCATTTAGCTTCTTATAAATATATATAGAAGCCTATAAATACATGTAGAACACCGTTTGCGTGAAAAACTATGTGTAATTGTGAAAACCACTCCTACCTATTCGTAATGTAAACAAAGCTGTTCGCCCTTTAATGTCGAGATGAACTCAGTTTATAACTTGGGTCATCGGTTTGTTTGCTTGATCTAACACAAGAACCCTTTTGATTCACATGTGTGATGTAAAAATCAACTTCCAACCAAACCCTGAATAAATTAGCATTGTTGAAAATAATTCTTATTTAACAGAGTGAATACGATGCGCCTAATTTTACTAATCCTATCTATTATTGCAGCCCCTGCGTTTGCTGAAACAAAGGTCATCAAACAAGTGATGGACATGAATTCTGAAAACATCGACAAGATGTACCAATTCATTCCTGATTACGTAGAAATCGAACCTGGTGACAAGGTGCTTTTTAAAGGAACCGTTGGCTCTCATACTGCTCATAGCATTCAAGGGATGCTTCCTGACGGTGCTAAACCTCTTATGATATCCGGGTCAAACGCTCAGGAAGTCACTTTTGATAAGCCCGGAGTTTATGGCATAAAATGTAAAGTACATCACCGACACGGAATGGTGGCA
>NZ_JBFRSN010001502.1:0-1899 GCF_041473595.1 Vibrio sp. 10N.222.46.A1 | reverse complement strand
GTACAGGCCTGGACGATCGTCTTTAGAAACGTTCTCATCCAGGATTTCGATTTTGTAAGTCTCGCCGCGAGCTTCGAATGCGTCACGCGCTTCCTGCCAGCTAACTTTCTTCTTAACAACCTGATACTTGGTCTTCGCTAGCTCTTTCATACGCTTTTCAATCTTTTCTAGATCTTCTTGCGTTAGAGAGTGCTCAAGGTCGATATCGTAGTAGAAACCGTTATCAATGGTAGGACCGATCGCCATTTTCGCTTCTGGAAAAAGCTGCTTAATCGCGTGACCTAAAAGGTGAGCACAAGAGTGACGAACGATCTCAAGGCCATCAACTTCATCTTTAGCTGTGATGATTTCTAGGCTTGCATCGTTTTCGATAAGATCACAAGCATCAACACGCTCGCCATCTACACGACCAGCAATGGTTGCTTTCGCAAGACCAGGACCGATTGATAGGGCAACATCTAGAGTTGATACAGGGTTGTCAAATTGACGCTGACTACCGTCAGGAAGAGTAATAATTGGCATTATTTGTCCTTTACAGTGGTGTTGCACACCAAGCAACACATGAAAATTATTTAATATATTTAATTCAACAAGTTAGATAACTTGATGGGGATATATGTAAGAATTGGTACAAATTCAGGTACAAATACAGATGCACCCTCATTTATTCCAAAGGTATTGTAACGAATTAACATGAAATGACAATAATGTACTGAACAAGAGGTTAAGGAAACATCTCACCTTCACTGACCGAATACGATTATTCTGCTGTTTTAATGCGATGCCCCCTCTTCTTACCCTCTCACAATACTAAGACCTATCATGGCTACAGATCAAGGTTACTCGCCACAAAGCAATCTAACACCTCTAATACATCACTAACCCATTGATTCATTGTTGAATCGAATATATAAATTAGGCATCATTCAGCCTCAAAATACGAAGCATTGCCGTATAAGAAGCATTAAGTACCAGAGTGAGTTTATCGAACCATCAAATAGTAAAGGTGAATGTAATGATGCTTGGTCGAGTTAAAGTTAACAATTTGTTCGCAACAATAGATTGGTGTTTGAAAAAAACATTTCCAACAGATTATGACTCTCGGTGTCTTTATACGGCTTGTGCAATATATTCGATACTGCAGAAAGAAGGTGTTAGTTCCATTATTGTCGGGGGTAATGTCGGCGCATTCACAATGTCAATCGATGGACGTCAAGCTTCCTTAGAGGGCTTTGCTGGTTCAAATCGTGATCAACCAAGTCATTATTGGGTTGAAGTCAACGATGTGTTACTGGATCCAAATGTTTCTTATCTACCAAAAAGCTCGAAAATACCAAGAGTACCAATGCCAATGATTGCTTGGAAGCGAAAAGGGACATTGCCAAAGAGTCTGCAATATAGAGCCCAAATTCGTTACGACGAAAATGTAGAGTTTAGGTTTCCAGGTGACATAGCCGAGCGTATCAGCGGTTTTGTTGATATGTGCCAAAAAAGGTATTCATCGAAAGCAGCAAAGAAGAAACTCTCTGGCTTTATACTTTCTTCACCGGAAAACTTACATCAATATGCAATTTCGGGTAACAAATGGGCAGTTGGAGCAATGCGCTTTGAATCATTACCGTCAGTGCCAACTATTTAGCATTGTAGTAATGGGACTTCACAAGCGCTTAAAACCGATTCCCAACACTCGGCATTTTTGGTTTGCTTCAGCTTAAATTTACAGCACAATAGCTTTAGGTAAGGTGGTTTGCGTTACTCACCACTTAACGCTGCTTTAGCAGTCCTTTTAGACTTCAGGAGACAAGTTAAGTTGGAAGAGCTTAAATATTTAGCGAGAACGTACTACTCCAATACTGTCAGTATGCGATATTTTGGAATGGAAGGTTTAGGGTACCTGTC
>NZ_JBFRSN010001501.1:0-202 GCF_041473595.1 Vibrio sp. 10N.222.46.A1 | reverse complement strand
GAGTGCGCGCCACGCCGCGATTGGAAGAAAGGTCACCGTACACGCTCCCAATGATGGTGCAGTCTTTGAGGTGGCTCTTTTCTCCATTGGGCAACACGCCTTCATGCACGGTTTGAAACACGATGGGGGCGGTATCACTTTGGCCGAACGCCCCGGCATTGGCATCGGCGCCACCGGTGATTTTGGCGGTCACAAAGGTGCC
>NZ_JBFRSN010001500.1:0-423 GCF_041473595.1 Vibrio sp. 10N.222.46.A1 | reverse complement strand
CATAACAACCTGACCTTGAATATAATGTGAATTTATTGTCTATTTTTGTTCTTATATATAAATTCATTACTGAAGAGGAATAGTCCAAATAATTACCCTCTTTCAAGTTGTAGTAAATATTCAAATCCTTATTTCCTTCCACCTCGTTCAAATAACTTGAAATAACCCCTAGCCGAACCTGCTTTGCTTTCGAACTTGAAAGTTGGGTGACACTAATAACACATGTTTGATACGTAAAAAACACAAAAGTAACTATAAAAATAGCTCTCGCTGATCTATTCTTCCACTTTAACATCTCAGAATTTTCAAACATATCAGCGAATACATAACAGCATGAAAGAAAGATTAATAGGTTTGCAGCACTAAAATAGTAAAAACCTGAGGGCATTTTCAATGCAAATATTCCAAATGCATATGCATTTG
>NZ_JBFRSN010001499.1:0-574 GCF_041473595.1 Vibrio sp. 10N.222.46.A1 | reverse complement strand
TTCTAAAATCTAACTGCTATTTTTCTTCGAAGCGCTTCGCTAAATGATAGAACTCATTCACTTGCTCTTTTAGCTCTGTGGAGTGGTCTTTCACAGAATGTGTTGCAACCAGGTTTTGCTCTGCGGTAGAAGCGATAGACTGCATATGTAGGTTTACTTCGCTCGATAGTTCACGTTGTTTATGAGCAGAGCTTTCAACAGATTGCATCAGTTCATTCATCGATTGCATTAGATTTTCAACTTCAGATAAACGCTCTGCGCTCACCTTCGCAACATCACCACACGCGTCGGTTTGGTCTCTGTTCGCCAGAATATCTTTCTGCCAGCTTTCAATCGTCGCCAGCATGGTATCGATGCTCTCTTTAATCTGAACTGTGGCCTTTGACGTTCGTCCAGATAAAGCACGTACTTCGTCGGCAACAACTGCAAAGCCTCGTCCTTGCTCGCCTGCTCTTGCCGCTTCAATCGCAGCGTTAAGTGCCAACAAGTTAGTTTGTTCAGCGATTCCACCAATCTCTTCCATTATCTTGCTCACGCTTTGCGCTTGATCGCTCAATTGGTAAGTCGTGTGCGT
>NZ_JBFRSN010001498.1:0-1369 GCF_041473595.1 Vibrio sp. 10N.222.46.A1 | reverse complement strand
TATATCAACCATTATATATCACTCTAGAATTACAGTAGCCTCTGATTTTTTCTAAATCTCTTTCACTGTTAACTTAGGAAACACATGAACTTTGGACCATAATGTTATTTCCGGTCTAACTTTAACTTTAAACAAGTAGGCATTAGGTATTGCATCTATAAAATTATAGGACACATTTTCCACTAGTGTTGACGTAATTGTAGCTTGGATTGAGTAATGGTTATATTGTAATGGAAGTCTAAAGTCATAATCGACAATATGACGACTTCCTTTCTTTATATCAATTAACTCCCCCTCAGAAAGAAGGCAACCTCCTGATATAATATTAATTTTCTTGTCATCAAAAACCTGAAAATTAACGCTCACTTTGTCTTCTATATCACTTTCGATATGTATTCTTAGTCTAACTTCTTCATTAAAGTCAGCCTCATGCACTAATTCGCCATTCTTGTCTAAAAGTTCAACTAAAGTTATGTTTGCGCCGCCTGAACCGTATCGAAATTCTGCAACACGCGTCTTAAACACTTTTAAGCTCTTTAGATCTCTTGTCTCTTTGAGCTCAGCACGTGGTAATATATTGGAATTCAGTTCGGGTTTATCAACCACAGCAAGGTCTTTAGAAATACGATCGCTTTGTGCCTCTCGCATCTCTCTCATATATAATTCAGCGACTTCTCCAGCGTGACCTTCAGCATGAAGAACTCCATTTTTTATGTAGATTGCCCTCTCACACAAACTCTTCACACTACTGATATCATGACTAACGAAAAGAATAGTAGTGCCATTCTCTTGAATTCTTTTCATTGCTGTCATACATTTAGCTTGAAAGTTCATGTCACCGACGGCTAATGCCTCATCCACAATTAGTATGTCGGGATCAATACTGATAGCTATAGAAAATGCTAATCGTGCAAACATCCCCGAAGAATAACCACGCACAGGTTGATTAATGTGATCACCTATGTCTGCAAATGCAATGATCTGATCTAGTTTTTTGTCGACACTTTCTTTAGACACTCCCATCAAAGAACTGTTAACATAAATATTTTCAATTCCAGTCAGTTCATTATTGAATCCGGTTCCTAGCTCCAATATAGATGATACAACGCCGTTTACTTGAGAAGCTCCTGATGTAGGAGTTAGAACTCCAGTGATAATCTTGAGAAGTGTTGACTTACCTGCACCATTTTGACCAATTATTCCAACAGTTTCACCTTTGTGGATATCGAAGCTTACATCTCGAAGTGCATAGAAGTCTTCATGGTAGACTTTTCTAAATGGGTGAAGAGCCTCTTTAAAGCGGTCCTTTGGATTATGGTACATTGGATAAGTCTTGGTTACGCCTTTGCAACTTATGGCAAGTTCATTC
>NZ_JBFRSN010001497.1:0-573 GCF_041473595.1 Vibrio sp. 10N.222.46.A1 | reverse complement strand
CCTACTACTTCGCTTTAAAATTGCTTGGAGACTCAAATCCTTTACCATCAACGGATAGGAATTTGTAGCCTTTCAATGTTTGAATATCGGCATCACTTACGCCTATGTCCGTATTCAGTTTCTGAGCGCTAGAACCACCACTAGTGGCAGCGCTACCGCCACCGCTGTCACCACCTCCGCATGCAGTGAGTAATAATGTCGTTACTACTAAAATCGCTAACTTTTTCATGAATCGCAGGCTCCAATAAGAATTAATAATATCTTCAACCAGTTTTATTTATTGAACAACACAATAGATCGCACTTTAGTCAGTTTCTGGAGCTTGTCGTTAAACAGTTATGGCATTTCGTTTAAAAATCACTGCAATCTCTGTCGGCTATTTGCTACCCAAAACACTCCCTTTCTGTCGCTTATATGCCCAAGATTTCACAAACTTGCTAAATCTAAACTATCTTGTTGATACTGGTACAGATTAATAAGGATCGTTATGAATAGGTATATTGCAGAAATGTTTGGTACGTTTTGGTTGGTGTTAGGCGGTTGTGGTAGTGCCGTCTTAGCCGCGACTTTCCC
>NZ_JBFRSN010001496.1:0-1558 GCF_041473595.1 Vibrio sp. 10N.222.46.A1 | reverse complement strand
ACCACCTACGGATGTAAGTGGTTTTTGCCGGAATAAATAGAAGGGATATATTTAGGTGCTTGAGTCGCTTTAACTAGATTTTGTCTACCTTAACAACCTCATCGTTAAATTTAATGTATTCCACATTGGAAATCTTGTCCGTTCCAATCGATTTACCAGAAATTTTTGTCACACCACCAGCCAGCTTTTCAATCGAATAATCGTTTTTGTTACCATTAATCTTCAATACATCGGTACCATCAGATCCATCGAAAGTGTTGTTAGCAGAATTCCCCTCAAAATAATTATCCTGAGGATTTCCAAGTATATCTAAAGCCTCAGAACCTACGATTTTCAAATTTTTAATATATTGAGATTTAAAGGTGTACTTTTCTTTATCATCAGAAGAAATTTGGATCTTAAATGTATTATTTAAAGACGGATTCGCTTTCAAATACGTATCGACCTTTGCACTATCAATCCTTGCCGTATATTGATGATATTCAGGCAAGAATTCTTTGACGATAGCAAAACCAGTACTATCACTAGGCAAAGTTTCTCGGGTAACGTAACGGTAGTTATCCATTCCTCCAAACTCTGAATTAAACCCACCATACATTCCGTAATACGTGTCTGCTAGTGCGGCAAAATACTCGTGAGAAAAGGTTTGCCCCATCTTATACTGCTCAGGCATTCCTAGGTCTTTACCTATATCGTCACCGCCCCAATCGCCATCCCATTGTTCTTCACGTTTTTCATCAAGAGTTGCGCCTGCTGCTTGTGGACTCCAAATGGAACTTTTAGCCACATAATCTTTGCTAGTGTCTTTATCCTCGTAAACATATAAGCCTGTTGTGCTGTCATACCGATAATCTTTGAAAATACTCAAGCTATGGGCAGTAATTCTTTTTTGCAATCCGCCTTTGCTACCATCACCGGTCAAAGGGGCAATTCCTTGAGCTTGAGTTATATGAAGAATTTCTTCTATTGAAGCATCTCTTTTACCTACATTGGTAACGGAATTATAACCAGTGAAATACTCTGTCTCACCAACGTATGTCGTTTCGTTATAACCAAGCGCTTGGCTATGAACAAACCAACCATATTTTTTGAATAGATCATTATCTGAAGCTATCAGCTGCAGGTAGTTATCAGCTGTAGCTGAGGCAAGTTTAGGCTCACGCGCTTTCAACAACCTCAGTAGCTCTTGCTGAAGATTACCAATATCACCTTCTGACGATGCCATAAGAAGCGTACCCTGACGCTGACTTATCGATTTAAAGACATCAAGCTTACTCAGTTCTGTATTCGCTCCATTTTCGGACAGAAGAGAAGTCCACACACCAATGGCTTGACGCAGATCCTCATCACTACCTTTTGTCGCAAGAATGGTAATACTAATACTTGAATCTGAGCGTAACGGTATTTTAATAAAGTAATCAAAACCTGCATCTTTCGCTATCTGGTAGTTACTTGGGAATACCGTATTAAAAGCACTGTCGACATTGTAATTGGTGATCAAACTCGATTCGCTTGGCAAGGTATATCCGGGAGGAGGGGTAGGCTTAGGAGTGGTGGC
>NZ_JBFRSN010001495.1:0-536 GCF_041473595.1 Vibrio sp. 10N.222.46.A1 | reverse complement strand
ACTCTCTTTCTTGTTGCTGTAAGCGATGCCGTCATCCATGCCTGAGTAGGCGAACAGGCCAAGTAGCTTATCGCTTTTAGCATCTTCTAGCATGCTGCGGTTAAATGCCAGTTGGTAGCCGTCTTTCTCTGCCTCTGCAAGAAGGTTACGGTCGTCTTTACGTTTTGATTTTAGGTAAACATCACCTTGAGTCAGTTTTTCAAGTTGCTTATAGGTTTCACCTTTGTCGTTGGTCGATTTAGGGATCCAATGACGTAGCCCTCCCGAAAGCATTACATCAACACCAGTTTCTAGCATGTCGTTAGCAATTTGGTTTTCTAGCGAACGGTGAGGTTGGTGAGCAGCAAATGCAGCAGGCGTGGCGTGAGTTAAGCGCGTATCGGACACGAGTCCTGTTGCTTTACCTGCCTTTTTAGCTTTCTCAAGAACCGTCTCAACATGATTGCCCTGAGAATCAATGCCAATCACTTCTGAGCCACTGTAGATACCGGTTGCAAGCATGGTGGCTGAACAAGCAGAATCGACCACAATTGCAT
>NZ_JBFRSN010001494.1:0-604 GCF_041473595.1 Vibrio sp. 10N.222.46.A1 | reverse complement strand
TTACCCTGCAATGCTTGCAGTTATGGTTGCGCCTACGGTTGGTATCGACCCAATGGACATTAACTTCATTCTGTCTCTGATTGCTATTATCACAGTGAGCTCATTTGGTATTGCCGGCGTTGGTGGCGGTGCAACTTTCGCTGCACTTATCGTACTACCCGCGATGGGTCTTCCTGTGACTATCGCAGCACTGCTTATCTCTATCGAGCCACTTATCGATATGGCACGGACTGCGCTTAACGTATCTGGTGCAATGACAGCTGGTACAATCACAAGCCGCCTATTGGCTAAAAAGGACAAGCAGCAAGATTTGGAACAAGCGAACGCTTAATGGGTTCGATTGATCCAATAACTTGAGTCTCGTTAAACAAAAACCGATGCACATGCGTCGGTTTTTTATTGCTTATTAGTTTTGTTTATTACTTTACGACCATCCACATTCTATAACGCAAAACTCTATATTTGTTCAATAGTACAATAAGTTAGCCATGAAACATCAGCCAAACTGATATATGATGCACCGCTTCAATATGTCACATCATTCTGGCACCCGTTCGATAACAGGATCCTCATGAGCTTTATTATATTATTACTTCTTCTAGTC
>NZ_JBFRSN010001493.1:0-1121 GCF_041473595.1 Vibrio sp. 10N.222.46.A1 | reverse complement strand
TCCCTATGCGCTACCAACCAACGAGAGAAGGTGTGCGATCACTTGGTTTGCAGTGACCCCTTCGGCTTGTGCGTGGTAGCTACGAAGCAGGCGGTGACGCAGTACAGGGAATGCCATCGCTTGAACATCTTGTGGAGTAACATAGTCGCGGCCAGCAAGCCAAGCGTGAGCGCGGGCACAACGGTCTAACGCGATGGTTGCACGCGGGCTAACACCCATGTCTAACCATTGATCAAGCTGGTCGCTGTATTGCTTAGGTTGGCGCGTCGCCATTACCAGTCTGATGATGTACTGCTCAATGGTGTCTGCCATATGAATGTTGAGTACTTCTTGGCGGGCTTCAAAGATCGTTTGCTGAGATATCTCTTGTGGCTGAACAGATTCGTTGCCTTGAGCTTCGCCTCTGTTTAGGCGCAAAATCTCCAGCTCACTTTCCATGTCTGGATAAGCCACTTCTAAATGCAGCAAGAAACGGTCTAATTGAGCTTCTGGTAGCGGGTAAGTGCCTTCTTGCTCAATTGGGTTTTGCGTTGCCATTACCAAAAACAAATCGGGTAAGGCATAGGTTTTTCGTCCCGCCGTCACCTGCTTCTCAGCCATCGCTTCTAGCATTGCGGCTTGCACTTTCGCCGGAGCACGGTTGATCTCATCCGCCAGAATAAGCGAGTTGAAAATCGGGCCCGATTGGAAGGTGAATTCTCCCGTTTCTGGACGAAATATATCGGTACCCGTTAAATCAGCAGGTAACAAATCTGGCGTGAATTGAATGCGGTGGAAGTCTCCCTCGACACAGTCAGCCAATGATTTTACTGCGCGAGTTTTTGCTAGCCCGGGAGGCCCTTCAACGAGGATATGACCATCGGCCAAAAGGGCTATCATCAGCTGCTTAACAAGCTCTTTTTGACCAATGATTTGAGACTCTAAATAGTTTTGAAGGACTTCGAAATTTGTTTTGTGCATTTTGGACTCTCTGGGTATCCATTTGATTTTTATTTTGAGTATTGGTCACTGATTACTAGGAAAAAGTTCCAGTACGTTTGTGGAATTTATTTTTTCAAAATTGGAATTATTTACAAGCGGTTAACGAGAAAAAACCACTAAGCCATGGTTTGTACCATATC
>NZ_JBFRSN010001492.1:0-537 GCF_041473595.1 Vibrio sp. 10N.222.46.A1 | reverse complement strand
AAACAATCTAATGAAAAGGTTAACTGGACATTCGTTAGCCCTGCTGCGGAAATCTTCCCGGGCGATAAGCTATCAGCCTACCGCACAGGTGGTGATCAACTGCTCACTGACGAAGATGGCAACAGCAAAATATCCGTCAGCGACTACGCTATCGCGATGATTGATGAACTAGAAGCTGGCAAGTTCCCACGCCAACGTATTGGTGTCGCTTACTAGTCAGCTCATATATAAAAACTAAAAAAGCCGCTTGTTCAAAACAATGCGGCTTTCTCATCTTTATATTGAGCATTCCTTTAATCCAATGGCAGGTGACCCGTTTTCACTAGGATAACCGTCTCTTCTTCCACATAAGGGAAATGCTCGCTCATATGAGGGCTACGCATCCATGTGTGTTTTGGATACTCGCCATGTTCATCTTTAAAAGTGCCTGACAACACAAAGATCTCTTCACCACCAAAATGACGGTGTGGCTGAAAGCGCTCACCAACGGGCCATTTCACTAACGCGACATGCTCGTGTTCGAATTCATGCAGTGGC
>NZ_JBFRSN010001491.1:0-1086 GCF_041473595.1 Vibrio sp. 10N.222.46.A1 | reverse complement strand
ACTTACCTCAAACAACATTCATTCTCTAGATTTGAAACTAAAGGTTTGAACTCAGTTAGGTATTTTAAATTGTGAACGCAAAGTGTCACGAGAGCATTAGAATGGATTGCAGAACGAGCTGGATTAAAAAAGACTCCTTTGCGGAGCCTTTCACTTTGTAACGATAGCTTATTTGATAGCAAAGGTTGGCAGTGATAAGTGCCAACGAATAGCGCCAAGCCTAATCAATAGTGTCGTGAAGACGCCGGCCAAAAAGGCGGTTTCTGAGTCGTGTCCCATGTTGAGCGCCATGGTATGGAAAGTACCACCAATGATACAAGCGGTCGCATAGACTTCACTTCTTAGAATCATTGGCACTTCGCGTGCAAGCACGTCACGGATAATACCGCCACCACAGCCTGTGATAACACCCATGATAATGGCCACTAATGCCGAGTCTTGATAAATCAGTGCTTTTTCTACACCAATACCAACAAACACCGCTAAGCCGATCGCATCACATACCGGCAATATCCACCAAGCCAGACGCTTTGGACGTCTTACTATAATCATGGTCAGCAAACAGGTGGTGATGATAACCCAAAGGTAGGTGGTATCGGTGATCCAAAACACGGGAGTTGCTCCTAGTGCCATGTCACGAATAGTACCGCCGCCAATCGCGGTTACACTGCCTAGAACGGCTACGCCAAAGGGATCCATCTTAAGACGGCCAGCGACAAATACGCCTGAGACGGCAAAGATGGCGGTGCCAAATAAATCGATAATATAAAGCAGCATGGAGTCCATGATACTGGTGCTCTTATAGTTAAAATTGTAGGGACAGGTCGGTGGCGAATTGTACGAAAAAACGCTGCAAATAGTTAGTGATTTTGCCTAGCTCTATCGAAGAAATCGCACACTTGTTGGATTGCTTTCAAAGTTCTTGTTGTCGGGCGATTAATCCAGTCAGAATTAAGTGACCAAATCTGATTTTGAGCAACTGCCGGGATCTCATCTTCCCAAGTTTGCCACATGGTTCCATTCTCAATTGCGTGCTGAGAAGTGAAGATCACTTGCGGCTTCCTTAACACAACTTGTTCAATGCCA
>NZ_JBFRSN010001490.1:0-914 GCF_041473595.1 Vibrio sp. 10N.222.46.A1 | reverse complement strand
CTCTTGATAGAGAGCATCTTGATATTACTAGTCAAGAGGCCGTTAATGCTATTGTGGCTGAATTTGAGCCTAGCATCATTATTAATGCAGCGGCACATACAGCGGTTGATAAGGCTGAAGAGGAGCTTGACCTTTCTTATGCGATAAACCGTGATGGTCCAAAATACCTCGCACAAGCAGCGCAGAGCGTTGGTGCTGCAATGCTGCATATCTCTACGGATTATGTTTTTGATGGAGATAAAGTAGGCGAATATGCAGAAACGGATGCTACAAACCCTCAAGGTGTTTACGGTAAAAGTAAACTAGCAGGTGAAATCGCCGTAGCACAAGAGTGTAAAAAACATATTATCCTTCGTACTGCGTGGGTGTTTGGTGAGAATGGCAATAACTTTGTTAAGACCATGTTGCGTTTAGCAAATAGCTATGAATCTCTAAGTATTGTGGGAGATCAGTTTGGTGGGCCGACTTATGCCGGTGATATCGCATCTGCGTTAGTAACTATCGCTAAGGCTATTTGTAATGGAGAAACTGATAGGTTTGGTATTTACCACTTCTCTGGATTACCACATGTAAGCTGGAGCCAGTTTGCGCAAGCTATTTTTGATGAAGCGGTTGAACAAGGTGTCCTGAAGTGTTCACCAGCAGTTAACTCAATAACGACTGAAGAGTACCCAACTCTCGCTAAGCGTCCAGAAAATTCTAAGCTCAATACAACACTAATACGTAATACGTTTGGGATAAATGCAAGCGATTGGGTGAGTCGACTAAAATTAGGTATAAAAAGATATGAATAAACTAAGACTTATAATTCCTTCTTACAATGAAGGAGTTAATATTAATAAGTGTGCAGAGAAGCTATTAGTTATATATGAAAACCTCATTGATAGAGCGGTGATTGACATATCCAGTGATAT
>NZ_JBFRSN010001489.1:0-484 GCF_041473595.1 Vibrio sp. 10N.222.46.A1 | reverse complement strand
CGAGAGGAAAAGCTAAAGGCATTGCACCATTATGGTGCAAGTCCTTTTATTGAACGTTCATCTTAAAATAAACCGATTGGACTTTTTGGATGTATATTTTTCTGGCGTTCTCGGTACGTTTGGAAAAACCCGCATTATACGCGCCGACACTGTTCCAGTTATAACCATGACTAGAAAAATTAGAACTTAATACCCAAGCGCCAAGATGAACATTAAAGCAAGGATTATAGATGTTTGTTTCATTCACATTAAATTCAGATAGTCGATCAAACCAATGGGAATTGATTTGCATCAATCCAAAGTCACGACTAACCACCTCACCGACTCTATTTTTATTTTCATTGTACGCGTTCGGCTTTAAGCTGCTCTCTACCGTTGCAATGGATTTTAAAAGCTGTGGATCGACATTATAAAATCGCCCTGCCTCATCAAAGCAAAAAGCCCAACTGAAACACGGCGATAACAGCGAAAGATAAAGTAATGG
>NZ_JBFRSN010001488.1:0-369 GCF_041473595.1 Vibrio sp. 10N.222.46.A1 | reverse complement strand
AATGTTTTGTTGGTAAAGCGTGTGTAACAGTGCGTGACCAGTACGGTCGGCTGCCGCTGCGGTACGAGCCGCTTGCTCACCACCAAAATTCTTAGATTGGCCACCAAACGGACGTTGGTAAATACTGCCGTTATCAAAACGAGAAAATGGAAGACCCATTTTTTCTAGTTCGATAACCGACTCAGGACCATTTTTACACATGTATTCGATAGCATCTTGGTCGCCGATGTAATCGGAACCTTTTACCGTATCGTACATGTGTTGTTCCCAGTGATCTTCATGCGCATTACCAAGAGCAACGGTGATACCACCTTGCGCAGATACAGTATGAGAACGAGTTGGGAAAACTTTAGAAAGCAACGCACAAGA
>NZ_JBFRSN010001487.1:0-897 GCF_041473595.1 Vibrio sp. 10N.222.46.A1 | reverse complement strand
GTACTGAGAGCGCGTTTTAAACTAGAAAGAAAAATCAAAACTCTCTCTGCTGAGAGTCGGCTTTCTGCCTGGATACTGACTCTTTCTCCCTTTGTTCTGTTTTTCGGCCTTAAATTCGTAAACCCAGAATACATAGAACCTTTGTATACCGACCCTAGAGGAATATCGATGGTCAGTATTGGGGTTATTTTGTTGGCTATTGGGGCGTTGTGGATAAGAAAAATAATAAATATCGAGATATAGATTATGGAATTCTTTGATTTAGATGTATGGAAGCAAGCACTCTCTGAGTTCGGGATCAGTAGCCAAGCCTTACTGTACGGGATGATCTTGCTGACCACTATGTTACTGACCCTCACGCTTGGTTTTCTTTTTGTAGGCACTCGCTCCCCGTTGGATAAAAAGCTAAAGCAGATATCCAGTGGTCGTCATACGAGTAGTCGAAAACCTTACGATTTTACCAATACGTTAGAGTCGTTAACGCCATTTATTGGACGAGGGAATAAAAAAGACAACGAAACTTACTCAGAAAAACTCATGCATGCCGGATACCATGAAAAAAGTGCGCTTTCTGTCTTTTATGCTTTCAAAGTACTGTCAGCCCTTGTCGGGTTTGTTTGTGCATTTATGGTGTTTTATTTAGCGATAGGGGGCAGTTACAACAACTTATTGATCGTGACTTGTATCTTTGTCGGTACGTTTTTACCCAATTTTATATTGAGTAAAATGCAAAAAGATAGACAGAGAAAGATCAAGAATGGTGTACCAGATGCTCTTGATCTGCTGGTGGTTTGTACAGAGTCCGGTCTTGGTTTTAATGCTGCGCTAGGACGAGTTGCTAACGAACTATACATTTCACAGCCCGAACTTGCCGATGAGTTGGATACTGTTTTTGCC
>NZ_JBFRSN010001486.1:0-564 GCF_041473595.1 Vibrio sp. 10N.222.46.A1 | reverse complement strand
CTGATTTACCGATGAGCTCGTTCTTCTCAAACGCTACGATCACTCTTGAACGCCAGTGCTTGAGTTCTTCAATGTTCGCGCCACCTGTCACGCCTTGTGAAACCACACGGTTTGGATCAATTCCGCTGAGCCCTTTGCTTAGCGTCAGTATTGCGCCTGCAGGTAAGTTGCTATCAATACCCGATTTAAGCGCGATGATTTCGACGGGAGAATTGCTGTATTGTTCTTTGGTGGTTTCATACTCGTGATTGGCATGCGTTAAGCGGGTGCCTTTTTTGATCACCACAGTGCCGCCAAGCTCTGTGAACTGCACTCGACCCGTTGCGAATGTTGGCAGTAGTCGAGGGGCTTTATGGCGATTGGCGTGTAGGTATAACCACTCTTCAGAGCAAGTCTCTGGATGCAGCTGCCTGAACAGCAAATCTTGATAACCATATTGCCCATAGCTGACACCCGCAATGGCAGCGGCTATCCCTTTGGTTGCTGGGTTGTTTTGCCCTGTCGCAGACACCAGATTGGCTTCTGCGCGAGCTATTAACTCATCTAAGCTTCTTTGTGTACTCA
>NZ_JBFRSN010001485.1:0-523 GCF_041473595.1 Vibrio sp. 10N.222.46.A1 | reverse complement strand
TATATAAATAATGTTTTTTTGTATCTGAATGACACTATTGTTACTTTGACGCTGATTTTTAATAAGAATAATTAATAAAATAACGCAACATCGGGGTAGTTTGCACCATGAAAAACGTCAACAGGTCTATCGACGTCAAATATTTAAGAACATTTTCGCACGTTGCTAAACACAAAAGTTTTACAGCAGCCGCTGAGTCTTTATTTATGACACAACCCGCTGTATCTCAGCATATTAAAAAGATCGAAAGTACAATCGGGGCGAGTATTTTTGATAGGAAAGAGGGATTTTTACTCACTAAACACGGAAAAGTATTACTTGATTATGCAGACCAAACAATGTCTATGTACGAAAGATTGTTTGAAGATTTGGAAAAGGTTGAATTAAGAGACCAATTCAATATAGCGATTTCTGAATCTTTTTGCTTCGATATGGTTGAGCGTGTAATCAATGAATTTCGAATGTTGAACAATATAGACTTGTCCATAAATAGTTTCACAAAGTCCTCTTTATTGGATTCTTC
>NZ_JBFRSN010001484.1:0-563 GCF_041473595.1 Vibrio sp. 10N.222.46.A1 | reverse complement strand
TGTTCACGTGATTGTGACCATGAGACAAGCGATGCAGCGCGGGATGGAGAAAGCACAAGCCATTCAATACAGCATCAAGCTTAATGCGATGCCGATCTTAATTACTTCGGTGACCACCGCGATTGGTTTCTTGATGATGAACATGTCGGACTCTCCCGTATTACGAGACTTCGGTAACTTGTCGGCATTGGGCGTGATCATCGCGTGTTTCCTCTCTGTGACCATGCTTCCTGCGCTGTTAAAACTGTTGCCAGTTAAGAGCTTGCCAGCAAATCCATTGGCGGCAGATAAAGTGACCTTCATGGATAAGCTCGGCGATTTTGTCGTTGCTAACCGTAAAGCACTGCTGCCTATTTCTACTCTTGTGATTGTTGGCGCTGCCGCGTTAATTCCACTCAACAAAGTGAATGATGAATCGGTGAAGTATTTCGATACCTCAAGTGAGTTCAGACAAGCCGCCGATTTCATGGAAGAGACCGTAAGCGGCATGACCACCATCAGCATCGCAGTCAAAACCAACGAATCTCAAGCGATTGCTGATCCTGTGTTCTTACAAGCGATTG
>NZ_JBFRSN010001483.1:0-325 GCF_041473595.1 Vibrio sp. 10N.222.46.A1 | reverse complement strand
AAATAACACGCCACCTGCGATAATACCGCCAATCACTTGGGCAATAATATAAGGTGCGACATCTTTGGCATCAAAGCGACCACCGCTCCACAGTCCAATAGTAACAGCAGGGTTGAGATGACAGCCGGATATATGGCCAATAGCAAAAGCCATGGTGAGAACGGTTAAACCAAAAGCGAGGGAAACTCCGAGTAGACCAATTCCCACATCAGGGAAAGCCGCGGCTAAGACGGCACTACCACAACCGCCTAACACCAACCAAAACGTACCAAACATTTCTGCAATATACCTATTCATAACGATCCTTATTAATCTGTACCAGTAT
>NZ_JBFRSN010001482.1:0-571 GCF_041473595.1 Vibrio sp. 10N.222.46.A1 | reverse complement strand
TCTACTGGTTGATGACTCGATTGTTCGTGGTACAACATCAGAGCAGATCATTGAGATGGCTCGTGATTCTGGTGCAAACAAAGTCTTCATGGTTTCTGCCGCTCCGGAGGTTCGCTTCCCGAACGTTTACGGCATTGATATGCCGAGCGCGACTGAGTTAATTGCTCATGGTCGTGATAACGAAACGATTTGTAAGCAGATTGGTGCAGATGCTTTGATTTTCCAAACGTTACCAGACTTAATCTCTGCAGTTGGTATGGGTAATCAAGACATCTCTCGTTTTGATACATCCGTATTCAACGGTGAGTATGTAACGGGCGATATCGACCAAGCGTACCTAGATTTCCTAGACTCTTTACGTAATGACGATTCAAAGGTTGAGCGTGAAATCCAACAAGATCTCGCGAACCTAGAGCTACATAACGAAGGCGCTTAGCGTACTCATAAAAATGAGTAATAAAAAACCAGAGCATCGACTCTGGTTTTTTTGTTTGCTGGGAAGGGGATTGAATCTTAGTGAATGTGGTATGCGATCACAAAATCGATAAACAATCTAACCTTCTCTGGCAGG
>NZ_JBFRSN010001481.1:0-470 GCF_041473595.1 Vibrio sp. 10N.222.46.A1 | reverse complement strand
ATTTATGTTTACTGCTTTTTGTATTAACGCTAAAACGCACTTGCTCTAACGTTAGGAATGCTTCACACAGCTGTGCTGCTGATTTGTAGAAGTTCGCACTTTCTGCACTTTCAAGCTGACGCGTAAAAGAGTTAAACCAAGGACCAAGATGCTTATTGAAAACGGCTTGTTGAAGCGCGTCTTCTTCATTGGTTAGCATCGCCATTACTTCACACAATGCAGCAATATGATCTTCTGGTTCTTTCACTTGATCATCACGTTCAATGCCTAAAAGCTCTAGGTCATGACGAATCTCTGCTAAGGGTTTTTCCATCATGGCGCCAGTTCTATGCCAAGAGCCAAATGGAACAATCTCTCCGCGGCCAATGCCAATGAAAAGATTCTGATATTCATCTTCTAGTGCTTCGCGGTTTGATTCGGTTGCGGCTTGTTGAATCGCAATCCAAGCCTTTTGCATCGCACTCTCAGAC
>NZ_JBFRSN010001480.1:0-778 GCF_041473595.1 Vibrio sp. 10N.222.46.A1 | reverse complement strand
ACCAGCTGCAATACTTAGAAAGCAGAGTACGCTGACAGCACCGGAAGAGAATTACCTAAAACTTCATACGAAATATGGTGCTGATATTGTCTCTGGAATTGATGACTTTCCTGAAAGTGCCAAAAAAGTAATCGTTCAACATCATGAAATGAATGATGGCTCTGGTTATCCTGAAGGCTTAAAAGAAGAAGAGATAGATGAACTAACCAAAATAGTTTCAGTGGCTAACGCATTCGATAATCTTTGTCATGGTAAAGCGCAATCTCAACAAATGATCCCATACTTGGCATTGTCCCACTTATATAAGAACTGCAAACATCTATATAGTCAGGATAATTTGAGTCTATTGGTTAAGTTCATGGGAGTCTATCCGCCGGGTACTGTCGTGCAGCTTTCCAATGAATCAATTGGAATCGTGATTTCGGTTAATGCCAAACATATGCTTTATCCGAACGTACTGATCTATGATCCTAGCGTTCCAAGAACCCAAGCCCCGATCATTGACCTATTTACTAAAGAGATAAAAATTGTCAATGCAGTTCATCCAAGCAAGTTACCGGAGCAAGTTAGAGAATATCTAAACCCTAGGGCTCGTTTATCTTACTTTTTTGATAATGGTGAGTAGTTATCCACAGGTTCTTGTGGGTAGTTTGTTCGAAACTTGGGTTGAAAGTTGTATAAATAAGCCCTTGGTTGAAATATCTTCACTTAACCTCTTTTTTAAATAAAAAACGTATTTAATGCTTGCCAATGAGAGCTGCATCTCTATAATGCCGCC
>NZ_JBFRSN010001479.1:0-983 GCF_041473595.1 Vibrio sp. 10N.222.46.A1 | reverse complement strand
ACCATGTACACTGTATTTTTGCTGAGCCAACCCATTCGCCTTGTATGTTGCTCGGTGTTCATACCGGTTTGCATGATGAGATTGCGGTGCAAGATCTGGGTATCGATAACCTCACCGCCGCAGACGGTTTGGCGGTGGGTCGGGCTTCAGGTTTCGTGGGTCGCGCGATGGAGCGCTTGCTTGATGGTTATTACACATTAACCGATGAACGCATGTATCAATTGCTAGGCGAACTGAACCAAGCAGAGGGTATTCAACTTGAACCTTCAGCACTCGCAGGCATGCCAGGTGCGGTTCATGTTGAGCGAAATAGCGAATACCTTGCTCGTCTACAAATTGATGAATCGACGCTAGCGAATGCAACGCATCTTGTGTGGGCGACTGGCGGAGGCATGGTGCCAGAGCAAGAAATGGCAGCTTATTTAGCTAAGTCATCGGTGTAAATTGGATAGAAAGACGGATGATTGATGAGTTGAAACGAAGCAATAAGTTACGCAGATCGTTATCTCAAACACATATTTTATAAATTAGGCTTCTTAGATGTTCTAACTATCAGTTAGGTTGAGTGGCATTCAACTTGATAGGGATTGAGCAATGCAGACGGACAAAGTGATACAGACAAGACATATAAACACACCAGAAAAATTACTACAGCGTTTAGATGCGATTGGGGAGTCTTTGGAAGCATCGGGTAAGGCTCATGCTTTACTGGGATTGGGCTCGGTAGGTATTGAAACAGAACGACTTGATCAGTATTCAGATGTCGATTTTTTCGCGATAGTACAAACGGGGCATAAGCAGTATTTCTTAGACAGCTTGCATTGGCTCTCAGACATTCACCCAATCGACTACGCGGTGAGAAATACCGTCGATGGCTATAAAGTCCTGTACGCTGACGGAATCTTTTGCGAATTTGCGGTGTTTGAATCCCACGAGTTAGCGCATATCCCATTTGCTAAAGGGCGCATTGTTTGGCAGCAACC
>NZ_JBFRSN010001478.1:0-641 GCF_041473595.1 Vibrio sp. 10N.222.46.A1 | reverse complement strand
GGGTACTGCTTAGTGATTCACTAGAACCTGCGTTTATTGCAGAAATGCTTTCTCTACCGAGCCATAACGAAGTGTCGGGTTGGTATGAGCGCGTTGATATTGATGCGGTCGCATCTGTTCTTAACTCAATGAAAGTAACACTAGCTGCAGAACTTGAAGACGAGTTAGCGGCGGTTTATCACAGCCATGCACTAACAGAATACACGATCGATCACGATTCGATTGGTAAGCGTACTCTACGTAAAGTTTGTCTAAGTTACTTAGCGCATACTGAAAAGGGTAATGACTTGGTTGTTGCTATGTACCAACAAGCAAACAACATGACAGATACAATGGCTGCAATGGGCGCGGCGAACAGTGCGCAACTACCATGTCGTGAAACCTTGATGGCGGATTACAGCGACAAGTGGAAACACGATGGTCTTGTCATGGATAAGTGGTTTGCATTGCAAGGTTCAAACCCAAGTTCTAATGCACTTGAAGTGATTAAAGCGTCGATGTCGCACCAAGCGTTCAGCTTGAAGAACCCGAACCGTACTCGTAACTTGGTAGGTTCGTTCTTAAACATGAACCCGGTTCAATTCCACGCCAAGTCAGGACAAGGTTATGCGTTTGCGGGCGAGATCCTACGTGAACTGAAC
>NZ_JBFRSN010001477.1:0-984 GCF_041473595.1 Vibrio sp. 10N.222.46.A1 | reverse complement strand
TTTGAAGATCTCGGTATGGAAGCGATCTACGAGTTTGAAGTTGAAGATATGCCGGTAACGGTTGCGGTTGACTCTAATGGCGTGAACGCGCACCAGATCGGCCCTGACACGTGGAAAGTGAAAATTGCTGAAGCTGAAAAAGCATAATTAACCGACGCCAAAAAATTGTAATTGTCGCTAACTTCAGCGTTTGAATTGCAAATCTTGACAGAAAGTTGAAGACAAAAGTGCAGCATTATTTGCACTTTTGTCTTATTATCAATGATATAGTGATAAACACATAGTTTGATATAAGAACATAGGAGAGAGGAATGCCTCGTTTTATTCAGATCCTACAGATTATCTTGGCAGTGGTGATTGGTGCTTTTGTTGGTTACGACCTGATCTTGAAAGGGATCAGTATCTTTGATAATAAATACGTGACGATTACTTGTGCACTTTGGCTAATCGCAGAGATTGCACTGTTTGTTATCTACAAGTTGATTGAAGACGATTAAGAGTCAGATACCGCAGACAAATTCTAAAGCCCCTGATTATGAATGTAGTCAGGGGCTTTTATTCATCTAGCATTAAGAATGGGTATTGCATACTCACCACTATTAGTAAAAGAAAAAGCAAAAGCATACAAACAACCCTAATAGGGAAAGAACATAGGCTAGCCTATCTATTATCATAACCGACTGGCCTAATTATCACGGAGTCGTTCAAATGAAACACCTAACTCAAGAAATGAGTGACTTTATAAGCAGAGGAACGGATTCTCACATTCGAGTAGCGGTCACGGGGCTTTCTCGTGCGGGTAAGACAGCATTCATTACTTCGCTGGTTAATCAGCTTCTTCATACGTCTACCCACAAAAATCTGCCTCTACTTGCATCGGCGAGAGATGGCAGAATTATTGGCGCAAAGCGCATCCCGCAACAAAACATGATGATCCCACGTTTCTCTTATGATGAAGCGATGGAGTCGTTGAATGCACAACCT
>NZ_JBFRSN010001476.1:0-323 GCF_041473595.1 Vibrio sp. 10N.222.46.A1 | reverse complement strand
TGCTGTTGGCTTAGGTAACATCTGGAAATTCCCATACACAGCAGGTGAAAGTGGCGGCGGTGCATTCGTTGCAATTTATCTGTTTTTTGTAATCTTCATCGGTTTTAGTGTGATGCTAACTGAATTTGCGATTGGCCGTCATACGCAAAAATCAGCAGTAGGTGCATTTAAATCAACTGACCGTCGCTGGACGTTCGCTGGTGTTATCGGCGTAGTCAGTGGTTTACTTATCATGGGTTTCTACCCTGTAGTAGGTGGCTGGTCTATCGCATACATCGGTAAAATTGCTGGTGGTCTACTAGACGCACCTGAAGCAATTGGCG
>NZ_JBFRSN010001475.1:0-535 GCF_041473595.1 Vibrio sp. 10N.222.46.A1 | reverse complement strand
GCTCACTATGAGGGCTAGGTTATGAGTATCGAACGTCACGGAATATCGGTTGGAATTGAACGTGTTAGCGGTGCAACCATCGTTGTGTTTAAAGCGAAAGGCAAACTCACACACGATGACTATCAAGCAATGATGCCAATTTTAAATACCACGCTAGAAGAACTCGATTCATCTAAACTCAAGATGCTGGTCGACATCTCTACCTTAACGGGTTGGGAGTTGCGTGCTGCTTGGGATGATTTCAAACTGGGATTAGAGCTCAATTCGAAGATAGACAAAATCGCGATTTATGGTGACAAAAGCTGGCAAGAGTTTGCTTCAAAAGTCGGAAGCTGGTTTGTGTCTGGCGAGATCAAGTCATTCGAAGACCACGACTCTGCACTTACGTGGCTAGTCGATTGATTCCATGCACGGACAGCTCGAGAGCAATCCGTAAACAACGCTAATGACAGTTGATGAGCATTGTCTCGAACGCTGTCATTTTTCGTTTTGGTTATGATATTTCCTAATCGATTCAATAGAGTATATTCATTCC
>NZ_JBFRSN010001474.1:0-2116 GCF_041473595.1 Vibrio sp. 10N.222.46.A1 | reverse complement strand
TATAAATGAGTGCAATTAACAATAACACAAAGTATTTCTGTATAGGGTTCAATAAAACAGGTACAACTTCATTAGAAAATGCATTTCGATTATTTGGTTTTACTTTAGGGGACCAAGCAACAGCGGAAATGCTAATATTTGATTGGAATAATAATCAATTTGAAAAAATACTCAGATTTTGTGAAATGGCTGACGCTTTTCAAGATATTCCTTTTTCTCTACCTGGAACATATATAAAAATCTTTGAACAATACCCAAATGCCAAGTTTATTTTGACGTTGAGAGATTCTTCAGAGCAGTGGTATGAGTCTCTTACTCGGTTTCATTCCAAAGTCTTTTCAACTGATAAGAATAGCTTACCCTCTAAACATGATCTAGATAACTCTATGTATCGCTATAAAGGGTATAGTTTGGATGCAATGAAAGTTATGTATGGTTATCCAAACGTACCGCTTTATGATAAGAAGCATTACATGGATTTATACGAAAAGCACGAGAAGGACGTAAAAGAATTCTTTAAAGATAAGCCAGAAAATTTATTGGTTTTAAATGTTGCGGAGACAAACTCTTATCAAAAGCTTGCGGATTTTGTAGGGGTTCGTGTTGAGAGCGATGGCTCTTTTCCTTGGGAGAATAAGACATGAAAATTAAAGTAACACAGCCCTCATTTCCGCCTCTTAGTGAATTTAACCAAATGCTAGAGGATATCTGGGATAGGAAATGGCTTACTAATGGGGGGCATTATCACCAAGAACTAGAAAGAGCTTTAGCCAACCATCTTGGAGTTAAGTACGTTTCTTTATTTTGTAATGGTACTATTGCTTTATTGACTGGTCTCAAAGCTTTAGGGATAACTGGAGAAGTTATCACCACTCCTTTTACGTTTGTAGCAACTTCTCATGCAATTGAATGGAATGGTTGTACCCCTGTGTTTTGTGATATAGATCCCGATAGCTATAATTTGGATCCCTCTAAGATAGAGAGCTTAATCTCTGAAAAAACGCAAGCTATAATGCCAGTTCATGTTTATGGAACCCCATGTGATGTAAAAGCTCTAAAATCTATTGCTGATAAATATGATTTGAAAGTTTTCTATGATGCAGCTCATTCCTTTGGTGTTGAAGTTGACGGTGAGTCTATTTTAAATTTCGGTGACTTATCAATGATGAGTTTTCATGCAACAAAGGTATTCAATACGATTGAAGGTGGAGCTCTAATAACAAACTGTCCTGATATGAAGAAAAAGATCGATTTCTTGAAAAACTTTGGCTTTGCTGGAGAAGAATCGGTGGTTGATATTGGGATTAATGGCAAAATGAATGAAGTACAGGCTGCTTTTGGCTTAGCTCAGTTAAAGTATGTTGAGGAGCAAATCACTCATTGCAAGAGCATTTCTGATTTGTACCGTGAAAAGCTATCTGACGTGCCTGGTATCGAAGTTCTGAAGGAATCTGATAACGTAAAATATAATTACTCATACTTTCCAATAGTAGTTAATGAACGTGAATTTGGTATTGATCGTGATATGCTTTATGAAATATTAAAAGATAACAATATTTTATCTAGAAAATACTTTTATCCGCTAGTATCTGATTTTGATGTTTATAAAAACAATCGAGAAATTTTTAGACAAGGTAGTCTTAGCGTTGCAAAAAAAATAAGTGCTAGAGTTTTATGCCTCCCAATATACTCTGACCTTAATATAGATGATGCAAGTAACGTAATTGATGTGATTAGGGCCTCACGATGAAAGTAGCAATAATGCAACCCTACTTTTTCCCATACTTCGGTTATTTTGAGCTAATTAAGTCAGTCGACAAATTTATAATTTATGATGATGTCAACTATATAAAAAAAGGATGGGTAAATAGGAATCGGATATTAATATCCGGAGAGCCAAAAATGTTTACAATGCCTCTGGTTAATGCTAGCCAGAATAGGCGTATAAATGAAATATTGCTATCTCCCCAAATCTCATTATGGAAGAGCAAATTTCTTAAAACAATTGAGTTAAATTATAAAAGAGCCCCTCATTTTGAAGAAACTTACGCTTTGGTAAGTAAAATCATTGGTTATAAATCAGAGAGCTTATCTGACTTTATAACCAATAGCATAG
>NZ_JBFRSN010001473.1:0-1541 GCF_041473595.1 Vibrio sp. 10N.222.46.A1 | reverse complement strand
CTTCAGGCAGCATCATCGAGTAGAACAAGGTCTTATTTTTATGTTCATGGGTAAAAGAGTAGATAACGTTACTGGTTCCCTTCACGCCAGGCTTAGCGAGTAAGTTCATACGTTGTTCGTTGAACAAAGTACCCAGAGCCTGTTGGTTACGCTCATCATGCCAGTATTGCCATTGGGGATGATTGTTATCCGTGAGCAGCGCGAGCTTCAACTCACTACCACTGAAGAATAGAGGGAGATTACAGGTGTACTTTAGATAGGTGTGTTCAATACCGCGAGTTCGCGTTCGAATGAGCCTATCTTGATTCTCATGGCTGGTTTTCTTGCTGACACTATTTAGAGATTCATCGAGTAAACGAGCCACACTCGTTGTATCGCTGATTCTCATGCATCTTAAAAATTTGACTGCATTGTTCTCGTAGGATTCATCAATACCCAGAATACGAAATTCAACCGCCTCATTAACATCGGCTTCTAGTGACTTCTCAACAAGCTCAGTGAATTTAACACTGATGATTTCCCCTAGGTTGTATTTAAACGCCCTTGGTACCTTGAACTTTGCACCCGACGGAGAAATATCAACTGTCACACCATGTAGGCTTTGTCCTTTAGGCGTGGTGATTTCAACCTGTGAGCTAATCTTGAGCCTGTTTTCTTTGCGTTTTAAATCGTAACCGAGGTTAATGGCTTCTGCTTCATAGGGGCTATCAGCGTTAGTGATATCGTGGTCATCTTGAGAGGATGTTTTAACAATATTACGAAGAGGTTGAATGCGAGGTGTCATCACTAACTCCCACACGCCCTCGGTATAACCTTTAAATTTTTTAGTACCACGTTGATACGCGTTCAAAGCTATGTCATCAAGCCAATGTTTACGCTCGTCTAGCGTGAATTGATGACATTCATTATCAATACGCCCGCGTAAATCAATGCTCTTTGTGCACGGAGCCATGATACGATTCAGTTCCATTTTAACGAGCAGTTTTAGAGACGGTGATTCGCCTTCTGTCATTTGAGAAAGAAGGAATTCGAAATCTTCGGCATGGTAGGCCGGAATAAGTCGTTCTGCTACAGATAGAATTTCAGATTGCTGCATACTTTTCTTGTTAGAATGGATGGTGCGTTATTGTTATCGACGAGTTGTATTTGATCTTTAGGTATTCGTGGCCCTACTGCAACTTTTATTTTCACCTGTACGGTCAACGGGGTCACAAAATAGCAACATTTACCCGTTACTAAGCAAATTATTGAGGTTTTATGGCTAAGGCAAAGCGAGCTTATGTGTGTAATGACTGTGGTGCTGACTTTCCACGTTGGCAAGGGCAGTGCAATGCATGTGGTGCTTGGAACACGATTACAGAAGTTAGGTTAGCCGCTTCACCTCAGGTCGCGCGCAATGAACGACTAAGTGGTTACGCTGGTGGTGCAACTGAATCTTCGGTTCAAACGCTATCGGAAATCGACTTGCAAGAGGTCCCGCGCTTTAGTAGTGGCTTCAAAGAGCTTGATCGTGTACTTGGTGGTGGTGTTGTACCTGGCGC
>NZ_JBFRSN010001472.1:0-1374 GCF_041473595.1 Vibrio sp. 10N.222.46.A1 | reverse complement strand
CAACAATAGTGATGTTCACAGCAATACCGAGATAAGAAAGTGGTGCTGCAAGGATAGCGAGGCATTAAATGAAAGCAATAAAAAATGGCACCCGAGGGTGCCATTTTGGAAACTTTCTTAGAAGTTCGATTAGAACTTGTAAGTTACTGCGAAGTAGTGACCTACGCCTGAAGTAGAGAACTGGCCGTATTGTGGGTTAGCACTATCAATTTGAGCACCATCTCTTAGACCGTATACATCTTGGTATAATTTAAGACCGTAACCTACAGCAAATTGGTCATTGTGCCAGTAAATACCATTGAACATAGCTCCGCCGTTGCTCGACTGGTTGTATGAACTATCACGACCAAACTCGTAATCGATGTAACCTTGGTAAGCAATGAATGAACCGTTATCGAAGTTTACGAATGGCTTAAACCAGTTTGTAGAAAATTGGTAACCGTTCCAATCTTTCGTATTTAGATCGTACGTAGCGTAAAGATTGAATTGCATTTTACCAAACCAAGGTACCATTACGTCTGAACCGATACCTGTTTTAGTTGCGTAACCACCGTCAGCTTTGCCATCGATAGTTGTGTAGTTTGCAACGTATAGTTCTTGTACTGGACCAAAAGAAAGGTCTTTACCAGTTAGGCCATCGATAGACATACGAGGCGCAAATTTAACAAACAGTTGATCGTCTTTTGCTTTATCGCTGCCGCTATCGTTAGTTAGGTTGAATACATCAATGTAACCGTAAAGATCGAAGATACCAGAGCGTCCACCAAACTCCATTTCAAGATAAGTATGATCTTTGTCCTGAGGCTTCTCATCGATAGTGTGCATGATATTAAACTGCATCCAGTTGTAATCATTCTTGTGAGTATCGCCGTCAGAATAATCAGCCGCCATTACTGGAGCAGAAGCTGCTGCAAGTAGGCCAAGAGTTAAAAGTGATTTACGCATAATGGAACTCTCTATGTTTGAAATAAGTAACCCGCTAATCCGTGCGTGTTTATATGTCCGAATGCCGAGCATAATAGCGATTTTGTTCTCAAATAAAAGTGAGACAGAGTGAAAACTATGATTATTATGGTGAGCGTGATCACACTAACGATCTAAATGATGGAACTTTAATGTTGCTATGCATCTTGATGAATCCCCACTTCTATTGATTTTGTGAAATTCGATTATTTTGTGTATAAATTGGTGAAATACCGCTCTAAGCAAACGATTATACCAAAAAGTGTGACATGCATATCAAAATCAACAGTATTTCTTTCTAAGCGTTTTCTCGTAAAAAACACCTCACTCAGCGAACGTTTCGATCCTGCCTTTGATCCATTTCCAAGCAACTCCGTACTGAAGTTTGAATCAATTGATGAACAATTCATG
>NZ_JBFRSN010001471.1:0-823 GCF_041473595.1 Vibrio sp. 10N.222.46.A1 | reverse complement strand
GGACGTATTCGATAAGATTGTTGAGCCCTTATTCAAAGAGTTGCCACAAGAGTGTCATATTGAGCACATTCTCAGTCACTTAGGTGACTACGCAGCCTTGGCGGAAAGGAGTAAAGATAAAAAGGCCCGCATCAATGGAGCTGAGGTCAAGTTAGATGAGCTTCAAGAAGCCCATCGTTTAATTCTTGACTCGATATCCAATGTCATCAGGTGTGGTTACGTTGAAGGCAAGACCGAAGAAACAGACGAAGAAGGCACACTATCGAAGCCGATAGTAGAAATTGACTCACATTTCGACTTCATTGACACTTTATTCAATCACGCAGGCGCTGGTATTTATGAACGGAGAAAACCCGTAAACATTTTTACCACCAACTATGACACCTTGTTAGAAGATGCTTTGGCCTTAAACAAAACTTCGTACTGGGATGGTTTTTCTGGAGGTGCAGTAGCTCACCGAACTCAGCGTTATGGCGAACCTGTGCCTACCAATGGTCAACGTGCCAACTTAATCAAAATGCATGGTTCAATAGACTGGTTTCTTTGTGAAAAGGGGCATGTCTGGAGAGTCAGAGATAATGATCGCTATCCAAAAGCTGACCGTCGAGTTCTCATCTACCCTCAAGCTACAAAATATATAGCAACCCAACAAGATCCATTCTCTGCACAGTTCGACCTATTTCGTAAAGCTCTAAACTCTCCGAATAGTAATGTGTTAGCTGTGTGTGGATATAGTTTTGGTGATGACCATATCAACAATGAAATTGAGTTCGCCCTATCTAAAGACGACAACAGAACCGTTTTAGTCGCTTTTCTTGAATGC
>NZ_JBFRSN010001470.1:0-303 GCF_041473595.1 Vibrio sp. 10N.222.46.A1 | reverse complement strand
CCTACTGGTAGCACACCTCTAACTACTTACGCTGAGCTAATTGAACTTTACAAAGCTGGCGAAGTAAGCTTCAAGCACGTTGTAACATTCAACATGGATGAGTACGTTGGTATCGAACCAAACCACCCAGAGTCTTACCGCACATTTATGCACGAAAACTTCTTCAACCACGTTGATATTCAAGCAGAAAACATCAACCTGCTAGACGGCAAAGCTGAAGACATCGATGCTCACTGTGCAGCATACGAAGAAAAAATCCGTTCATACGGAAAAATCAACCTGTTCATGGGCGGCGTAGGCATC
>NZ_JBFRSN010001469.1:0-1616 GCF_041473595.1 Vibrio sp. 10N.222.46.A1 | reverse complement strand
ATATTAAATATATCGTCATGCTTGAATCAAAACCTCTTCGACATTTTCTGGCCGTTGCTCAGTTTGGTAATTTTACCCAGGCTGCAAAAGCGCTGCATATCGCACAGCCTGCATTGAGTATCTCCATTAAAAAACTAGAACAGACGCTTGAGTTGATTCTATTTCGTCGAGGAGATAAATCCGTCACCTTAACGGAAGAGGGAAAGGTACTGTTTGAGCATGCAAAGCGAATCGCCCAGCAGTTTGATGATGCTCAACTCGCAATGAATGAGCTAAAGGGACTAGAAAAAGGCGAGGTTCGATTAGGCGCTCCAAGTATGATGGGGAGCTACTTTTTCCCACAGGTGGTGATGGCCTTTAAAAGCCAATACCCAAACCTAAAACTGACGCTTATAGATGCTGGTACCGCTTCGATTCGTGAAATGCTGTTAAACGGCGAACTGGATATCGGGGTTATCAATCATGAAAATGTCCCAGATGATCTCGAAACCGATCACTTGTTGAGTTCTGAGATGCTAGCTGTTGTTGGTAAAGAACACCCATTAGCGTCACAACCATTCATTACCTTTGAAGAGTTTTTCGCTCAAGAACTGATTATGTTCAAGTCGGGTTATTTCCACCGTGACTTTATCGATGCAACGTGTAAAAAATACAACCTAGACATGACCATCGCATTCGAAACCAACTTATTGCCAATGATTCTTTCTATAGTAAAACGAGAGTTTGCCATTACTGCGCTGCTGAGTTTGGTCACAGAATACGAAGAAGACGTTGTGGGGGTGCCATTTAAAGATCCTGTAAAACTCAATCTATCTTTGGCTTGGAGAAAGGAAGGGTACTTGTCGAAGGCAGACCGAACCTTTATTGATTTCGTTAAGCGCTACGTGTGATTTAGAATGGTATAGAACAACAAAGCCCGAGTATCCTAGATTGGACATTCGGGCTTTATTATATAGAAGTATTACTGGCTTAGAGCACTTAGGTACTCTTTGAGTTATACATCTTATCGAAGTTCTTCTGATTCCAGCCGACCATCACCTGGTCGCCGATTTTAAGTACGGGGATAGAGCGAGCTCCCATCGCTTGCAACTCTTTACGACCACGCTGCATCTTTGCATTCGTTAGGCGGTAAACAATTTTCTTTGAATCCAAATAGCGCTGTGCATCTTTACAGTGCGGGCATTTGTCTGCGACGTACAATACAACACGTTTCATTTTTATAATCTCTTTTTGAGTCTAGCTCTTGGTGAATCTCGCTAAAGTGTAACGAATCCTAGGTGATTAGAAAAGTGTGATCAGTTACACTATGCGGCTCAATTTTCAAGACCACAACGTATTGTCGTGGTGTAACTTGTACGGTCTTTCAGCATGCATCCTTCTTTACGCTATATCCAAGGCTACCCGAAGCACATTCTCGACCCGGTAACTCAACTAGTTGAATCGGGAAAGTTGGTGCCGTGGTTCGAAGCTCGCTACCCAAAGAATCATGAAATAAAAAGCGAGAAAGCCCTGTTTGACTATGCGATTGAGATTAAAAATCGTTATATGAAAAAAACACCACCGATCAGTAAAGTGATTTATGACGGCAAGATACACCTAATTAATAATGCATTAGG
>NZ_JBFRSN010001468.1:0-671 GCF_041473595.1 Vibrio sp. 10N.222.46.A1 | reverse complement strand
GTGGTGACGTGCGCGGTAAAAGGCAAGGCGATGTTGAGTTTGACGGTAATAGAGCCCGATTGGTCTCGTTGATTGGCTTTAGCGAGACAAAACCCTCTAGGGCAATGAAGGTTTAATATCTTGTCGTCTTTCACTACTAAACGGTTGGTGTTGACCGAGGATAAGGGCAACACAATGGTATCATTTTGCTCAAAATAGTAGGTCTTTGCGTCAATCGTATGGGCGTGGCTCATGATGGGTAACAACAAACCAAAAAAAGCATAAATCAAGCGTATTTTCATAACGGTATCTCTTGGGCGATGGTGTGAAGTTCAATCAAGCCACTTGAGTAATCGGCTTGGAGTAGATAAGTCACGGGCTCAGGGTCAAGTGTGCGCCCCGCGATGGTTTTGTTGAGCGTGCCTTTGACCCGTATTTTCATTTCATTCAGGTTGATAGACAGCGTGTCAACTTCAAAAAAACTGGTGACGTCGTTCTCGATGATAAATTCGGCTTCTCGCATCAACTTGTCTTGTAAGCCGCTCCAGTATTTAGGCGGCACGTAGGTAATGAGTAAGTTGAATTGACGTTTAACGTTAGAGGGCGTGACATTAAATTTTAGGTGTATCCACCAATCGGCCATCATAGAAAGATACGCTTCATCAACCGCATCGCTTGAGATCGTAAACGCT
>NZ_JBFRSN010001467.1:0-690 GCF_041473595.1 Vibrio sp. 10N.222.46.A1 | reverse complement strand
GTTCTAAGGTATTGCGATTCGTTCCTACTTTGAACTGCAGAGGCAATACACCCATGCCAACCAAGTTGGTTCTGTGAATTCTTTCAAATCCTTCAGCCACAATCACTTCAACACCCGCTAAACGCACACCTTTGGCAGCCCAGTCACGTGATGAACCTTGTCCATAATCCGCACCCGCCACGACAATCAAAGGCTGTTTACGGTTCATGTAGGTTTCTATCGCTTCCCACATGCGAGTAACCTGCCCCTCAGGTTCAACTCTTGCTAATGAACCTTGCACGACTTCTCCAGCGTCCTTCACCATTTCGTTAAAAAGCTTAGGGTTGGCGAATGTTGCTCGTTGCGCGGTTAAGTGATCACCTCGATGGGTCGCGTAAGAGTTAAAATCCTCTTCCGGCACTTCCATTTTGGTGAGGTATTCCCCCGCAGCGCTCAAAGCGAGAATCGCATTTGAAGGGGATAAGTGATCTGTGGTGATGTTGTCACCCAGAATCGCTAAAGGTCTCATACCAGATAGGCTTCGTTCTCCCGCAAGAGCCCCTTCCCAATAAGGTGGTCTTCGGATATAGGTACTTTGAGGCCGCCAGTCATAAAGCGGTTCAGTCGTCGCCTGTTCCTCGTCTGGCTGGAACATTTTCACGTAGATTTGTTGGAATTGCTGAGGCTTAACATGCTCACCGACAACAGCAT
>NZ_JBFRSN010001466.1:0-368 GCF_041473595.1 Vibrio sp. 10N.222.46.A1 | reverse complement strand
GATCTCACCAATACATATTTGTATTTAATTTGTATTTAAATCGTATTGGAAAATCCTTTAAGAAAGCTTGTTATGTATCGTTTAATTTGTATTATATGTACTACAAAACGCCGATACGACGCTCACACTAACCTTTAAAGCAAGGCTTATATAGAGCAAATTTACGTATTTAAGGTACAGGTTGTTAATCAAAGTCTAGTTGTTCTAGCGCACAAATGAGGCAAAAATGGCAAGACTCCCTATGTATCGCCAAATCGCCGATGCAATAAGAGAAAAGATCAGTTCTGGTGAATATAAAGTTGGAGAAGCACTCCCAACAGAAGCGCAATTGCGTGAAGTATTCTCGGTAAGCCGTGTGACGGTTAGGC
>NZ_JBFRSN010001465.1:0-1047 GCF_041473595.1 Vibrio sp. 10N.222.46.A1 | reverse complement strand
GACCATTAATTTATTATTAATAAATAATGATAAGGCTTAATTCTTCTCACGTCCAAAAGGCTCTCTCCTGTAGTGGCCTCCTGATCCCGGACCTCATAAATGAGGGGTTCAATGGCAAAACGACAAAGACGTACATTTTCTACTGAATTCAAAAATATATGCTGCAAGCTTGGTTCTTGACCAAGGGGGCTCCATCCCTGAAGCAGCTAGCTCTATGGAATACGTGAAACAGCTTTACGACACTGGGTCGAATAACTCAAAATTGAGCAAGGTGAGGTTACTTATCTTAGGTCTGGTTCGAAGTGGGCCTACTTAGCAGTAGTGCTTGACCTATTTAGTCGACGCGTTGTGGGCTGGCCTTTATCAGATAAGTCCAATGCTGAATTAGCATCTAAAGCTTTAGGGCTGGCTTAGGAGAAACGGGGACGGCGAAGAACATGATGTTCTATTAATATCAAGGATGCCAGGACAACTCAAAGCATGAGCCTTCGTGGTAATTGTTGGGAAAACACTCCCATAGAAGGTTATTTAGAAGCTTGAAAGCCGAGTGGGTACCAGAAACAAGCTACCTGGAACAAACTCAGGACAAGAAAGACAACGGCTATTATCTGATGAGTCCTTACAATCGGCAACGCCCTCAAGAAAATGATGGGTTGTCACCAGTTAATGGCCCTTCAGCCAGTGTCCGGTACTTTTGACCACTACACCCCCTAGAACAATCAATATTCCGCCGACCATCAAAGACCATAAGCTAACCTATTTTATTTTTTAGTGACCCAAGTTCAAGCTAGACGCCCCCAAAACGCAATGAAATCTGTACTAATAAACATTAGATTAGTAAGTACACCAAAAAATGAATAGCTGCAGCTCGATTAAGAGTTCCGATTCTTTCGTAACGAATTGAGGAATAAAAGCAAAATAACAGGCTCAAGGGATCTCGTAGACAGAGAAGAAGCAACTATATAAAACAGGAAGAATGAGAGTATTAGTCAAAAATTTATTGTTATTTAACCCTCCAAAACCCCAGTTTTAAAAAACTAAACTATC
>NZ_JBFRSN010001464.1:0-2710 GCF_041473595.1 Vibrio sp. 10N.222.46.A1 | reverse complement strand
AGTAATATCAACCACAGTGCCTCAACAACCTACGGTTACAACGACACTACCAACCTTGCTAATGATCACCAACGTAGCGCCAACAAACTCGGTGACATTGAATTTGGCATCAACGAGTGACTCGGGTTCGTCGAACACTGACAACCTTACCAACGACACTACGCCAACGATTACCGGACACACTGATATTCCATTCTCGAAAGTCACTATTTACGATGGTTCAACACCCGTTGGACACGCGGTATCAGATGCTTCTGGCCAATATAACGTTGTAGTAAGCAGCTTACCGAATGGCGATCATAATCTATCCGCCAAAGCATTGGCTCCTTCATCAGTGCTACCGGCTACATCTTCGCTTCTTTCCGTCCATATAGATACACAAGTACACGTCGGTATTCAAACAGACCCAATTACCGCCGACAATGTGATTAATGCTCAAGAATCCAGCAGCTCCATTGACATCACCGGATCCGTTTCTGGCGATTTTAATGCAGGTGACATTGTGACTTTAGATGTAAATGGGACACAGCATACTGGCGTGGTCGATGCAAAAGGACACTATTCAATTGCCGTACCTGGCAGTGAACTCATTGCCGATGCTGACCAAAAAATAGAGGCATCAGTAGCGATAACAGATACCGCAGGTAATAGCGCTCATGCCACTGCAGATGTTACTTACCAAGTCGATACACAGGTTAGCGTTCCTACGATTACCTTTGAAAACGCAGGGGCAGACAACTTATACAGCAAAGCTGAAATCGCCCGAGGACAAGCAAACACGATCACAGCAACCGTTACGCCTCCTGGTGATGCCAAAATCGGTGAGCATCTTGTCGTCAATGGTCAGGATCATGTATTAGATGCTCATACTCTACAGCACGGAATACAAATTGAAGTTCATCCCGGTTCTAATGTACAAGCAACAATGACTGACGAACACGGTAATACCGCAGGTAGCCAAGGTTTCGCTGCAAGCGCTATTCCTGAACCTATCATTGTCAGACCACCATCGGGAAGCCACCAAGTATCTGGCACGCTTGGGGTTCCACCACTATTACCATCGTTAACTCCGGTACCAACAGCACAAAGCGGTTGGCGAATCCATTTACCTAACGGACAGTACGTCACTAGTCATCATGGCCAATACGGGACATTAACTATTGATCCTCAGACCGGTCATTTACATTATCAAGAGCAAGCCCAAGTTCACACGGGCCCTCATGGCAGCGCTTCTGGTATAGGTCAACATGAAGATAAATTTGAAGTGGCATTGCAAGGGACAAATCAAGATGAAGTTGTCGCCCATGTGAATATCCAGATACTCAGTCATGGGCCAGGAAATAGTGGAAAGCTGACAGTTGGAACTGAAGTGGTTGATATGACAATCACTCCTGTCGTCCATACATCACACCCTGCTCCACCACCACCGCCTCCTGTTCAACATGACGAGCCAGACATGGCTTCGCAAGCCGACTTTACGGTCACACTAAGCGATGATAGTAATCTGGATTTAACCCAGCAGACCCATCAAGAACCCGAACAGAAAACCAGCCACCATGGTGCAGCCGCTTATCTGGATGCATTGGGCATTAAACCCGATGCGACATCGACAACGGTTCACGATCAACCTGCGGATATGGATATCGTACTTGCACAAGTCGACCAACCAGATGCAGCAACACATGACCAAGCGCACTTGGATATGTCAGACGCGCTGGAACACCATGATGCAAACATCAACCATAACCAAGATGATGAGCACCATCATCACAACGATATCGATGGGTTACCGGACATAGATCCAAATAGTTAACCGATAACGAGACTAAACAGAAGGGAGCACATGATGTGCTCCCTTTTTATTATTTGCTGTTGTTATTCGTTTACTCTCAACGACTCTTTATAACGATTACCTTTCACCAAATGCGACACTCACATTGGTGTAAATCGGTTTCCATAAATACTGGAATACAGATTTCTCACCAGTAGTTATATCTACCTCTCCCGTCATACCTGGCAAAATAGAAAAGCTCTCTGGGTTATCGCGGAAGTATGGCGTATCAACCGACACTACGACTTCATAATAGATCTCGCCACGCTCGCTTTGACTTGTGGTCGGAGAAATACTCTCAACCGCCCCTTTTAGCGCCCCAAAGCGGCTGTAATCAAACGCATCAATCTTGATACGAGTCGGCTGCCCTACACTCACAAAACCAATATCTCTTGGCGACAAACGAGCTTTAAAGTCTGCTTTCCCACCAACAGGAACGATTTCAACCACAGTACCACCAGGCTGAATAACACCACCGTTTTGCGTGCTTGGCAGGCTTTGCACCAAGCCTTGTAGCGGTGACACCAACATGGTGTTGGTCAATTTAGCTTGGCTTGAACGAACTCTTGCATTCAATGCCGATAAGTCAGATACGGCTTTAGAACGATCGTCACTGACCTTCGCCTTAGCCTCTGCTAAAAGCTGTTCAATTTTTTGCTCAGTGCTGTCTGCTTGCTTGATTAACACAGCTTTCTTACCACGAGCTTCTTCAATTTTCTGCTCAATACTGGCCAGTTTCTGACGCATTTCAAGCACACGTAAACGTGAAATGTTACCCGCTTTATAACCCTTCTCCAGTATGTTCAACTCTTGCTTAGTCGCATTTAACTCTTTCTCATAACTCGGCAAGGCCTTTTCTACGCTACGAAGCTGCTCCTG
>NZ_JBFRSN010001463.1:0-330 GCF_041473595.1 Vibrio sp. 10N.222.46.A1 | reverse complement strand
GTATTGCACTAAGCATGCGCATGAAAGATGAGCCTGGACAAGATAACCGCGCACAACGTTCAAGTGCACCTCGCACACAAAACCGCCCGAACCAAAACTCACAAGGTGGACAACGCCGTCGTGAGGAACCACAACAAAACGCGGCGATGGGTGGTGCATTCGCTGCTGCTTTTGCAAAAGCGAAAAAGTAATCCGTTAACTCGTCTGCAAAACAGATATGCTTAAAACAGAAAACCTGCATCCCTTAGGGGTATGCAGGTTTTTTTATTATGTGTTCAAAAAAGACATCGAAGCTTGGTTGTATTCTTCGTGCTTATACTCAAAATAATT
>NZ_JBFRSN010001462.1:0-339 GCF_041473595.1 Vibrio sp. 10N.222.46.A1 | reverse complement strand
AGAGGGAACAGTTCAATCTGATAATTTACTTTATTTTCAGGATATTGCAAAATATACGCCAATCAATTACCTTGGCAAGTTATCAAATAAACTCGAACTCAATGAACAACAATTTACTGGTTATCAAAAAGATTTAGCCAATCAAATTATTATCAATGCGGTAATTGCTTGTAGAAAATATAGCTATTTTAAAGTTGCAATTTGGTTTACTGTCACTGCGCTTATTTCCCCTTTGGGTTGTCTAGTTTTATTCGTATTAAGAGTTAGTAAATGAAAAAAGATATTGATAATAAAGTTAAATCTATAATTGACGATGCATTTGAAGTAACAGACATAAAG
>NZ_JBFRSN010001461.1:0-363 GCF_041473595.1 Vibrio sp. 10N.222.46.A1 | reverse complement strand
ATAACCGTTACGCTCGTGCTGGGGTCAACTTCTTGCTTGCTCCCGTTTACGCTTTAACATTCGCAGCCGATTACATCGTGTTTAACTCGATCGAATTCTGGGCGGGGAAAAACCCACTCACAGGCGCGCCTCATATCTTCGATAGTAAAGTCGATACCATGATTGATGTGAACGACAGCCTCGATGATTCACTGAAAGATGCACCACTTGGCTTTAATAATCGTCAGATCGAATGGGGTGAGATGAAACAAATCGATGAGAATACGATTCGTATGGACATCACCTACAATGATGGTCAGAAAGCCGTTTTGACGGGGGTTCGTGATGGCGACAAGGTCAGTTACTACATGGATGGTACGTTAG
>NZ_JBFRSN010001460.1:0-228 GCF_041473595.1 Vibrio sp. 10N.222.46.A1 | reverse complement strand
AGAGAAGCTACGTGCAATAAAATCACGCGCTGCTACTTGGTATTCGTAAGATTTTTCTTTAAGCCAATCTAACCCTGTTAACGACCAAGCGCGTGTTGCGCGAAAACGTGAAGATGATGCATACGGGTCACCTTGAACGTGGTCGATGTGTAATTCGAAATCAGCAAAGTCGTATTGACCTTTAATTTGTTGATATGCGCGGAAGTTTTGTTTTTCGAGCTTTTTAAG
>NZ_JBFRSN010001459.1:0-219 GCF_041473595.1 Vibrio sp. 10N.222.46.A1 | reverse complement strand
AATAATCAAACCCGGATCGAATGAGATCAGTTGGCCCATGCGTTTGATGTTGGCTAGACCCTCATCAACGTCCATGTGGCTGCGCCATTGCAACAGGTAGTAGTGTTGCGCTTGGTGGAACCCATTACTCAGCTTGTAACCATTTAGGGCGAAGGTGGAGTTGCTCTCACCATCGTCTATTAAGGTTACTTCACCATCAACGACTACACTGAGGTTATC
>NZ_JBFRSN010001458.1:0-349 GCF_041473595.1 Vibrio sp. 10N.222.46.A1 | reverse complement strand
GGTACAAAAAAGGCCGCTAATTTAAATAGAGCGGCCTTTAAGTGTTGAGTTAGAGCGTTACCATTTTTTCTTCTGACCGAATAGAGCATCCATGTCATCTTCACGCTCTTTCGATTCCATCTGCTGTAAATCTTCTGCGTTTTTATTTAGGCGCTTCTGATCAAGATCGTCAAGCATCTGTTGTAGCTTGTCTTTCGCTTGATTGGAGTATGCGTCGTTTTTAGTGGCTAATGCATCGATGCCTTTGCGCAACAGTTGAATCGCTGTGCCAGGCTGTCCACGAGATATCGAGTCATTTGCACGTTTGATAACATTCTCGATGTTGATGCGAATTTGGATTGTTTCTAAG
>NZ_JBFRSN010001457.1:0-478 GCF_041473595.1 Vibrio sp. 10N.222.46.A1 | reverse complement strand
CTCTAACTCAACACTTAAAGGCCGCTCTATTTAAATTAGCGGCCTTTTTTGTACCTGTGGAATTTCCTTTCTCCGTATAGGGGGATCTCTTAAGCTGTGATAAAATCCCGCATTATCAACAAACTTGCCCTTACCATGTATCAAGAATTATTAGCCCCTATACACTCTTTTCTTAAAGCTGAAACGCCAGATTCATGGATAGATGAAGCCAAGAAGCCTGAAAACCTTCATATCATTCTACGCGATCACATGCTTTGTGAACTTAAAGCAGCTCAAAGTGCTTTGTTCCTTATCCGTAAATATGCGGTAGATAAAGAAAGCGCGAAGCAACTGAATGAGTGGATTTTGCCCTACGAGCAATTTGCTTACCGTCGTATTGGAGACTTGGAGTCTCTACGTGGTAAAAGTAATGTATCAAAGCAAATTACAGCGAAAGAAGGCTGTAATTACGGTGCTGACTTGATCGATAAAATGGTAT
>NZ_JBFRSN010001456.1:0-1107 GCF_041473595.1 Vibrio sp. 10N.222.46.A1 | reverse complement strand
AGGTTAAGGCAACCGTAACGGCTACTGATAATGCTTTAAGTTTCATAATGCGACTTATATTTTATAGATTTAAGTAAAAGTGCACGAATGGTACACGACACTAATAACAATGTTAATAGTAATAGTTATCATTTACATTCTTTACTTACATTTACTTACTTATAATAAAATACAATTTGATTAGGATGTTCTTGCTGTAATTTACTGCTGAATTTTAAATAAACCCTTCTTCGTTTCATCGCTGAACTAGGTAGCCGTAAGTATCGATAGCTTACGGCTTTTTTGTCTCATATCGACACTAATAGTCGACAATTCGACGACTATCAACCAAGTTGAATTAGTCACATTTACACTTAAATATGACTAAAAAACGCATATAGACCAACCTTTCTAAACTACCCATACGAAGCGATAATCAAACTCATAAACAAACTTCAGATATAAAAAATGCCCCTTAAAGGAGCATTTTCTTTATCACTGACACACTAACGTAAATATTAGTACGGTGAGATATTCGAAAGCGACTGAATATGAACCGTGATCTCTTCGCGATCGTGGTAAAGGTGCTTCGCCTGCATCTTGAACTTCACTTTGTTATCAATCAGGAACTGCTTTAGGTTTTCGATATCCTGCAGAACTTCATCGTAACGGCCTTTCATTGGCAGTTTAAGGTTGAACAGTGCTTCTTTCGCCCAGCCTTTGATGATCCACTCACCCATAAGGTGTGCAACACGAGCTGGCTTCTCAACCATGTCACAGATAATCCAAGTGACGTTCTTACGGTCAGGTTCGAATTTAAAACCATCCACCATGTGGTGCTTAATTTGACCCGTTTCCATTAGGCTATCTGCCATCATGCCGTTATCAACACAGTGAACAAACATAGAGCGCTTAACCAATTGGTAAGTCCAACCACCTGGACACGCGCCTAAATCTACGCCCCACATACCCGGAGCCAGACGTTCGTCCCACTCATCACGAGGGATGAATACGTGGAATGCTTCTTCTAGCTTCAATGTAGAACGACTTGGTGCATCTGATGGGAACTTCAAACGAGGAATACCCATGAAGAACTGCGAGTTGTTGGTTGGGTAAGAGTAACCAACA
>NZ_JBFRSN010001455.1:0-1063 GCF_041473595.1 Vibrio sp. 10N.222.46.A1 | reverse complement strand
GTTTAACTGGTCTGTACTTCAGCTGCTTAACTGTACTCAACTTCGGTAGCTGTGGCTTTCTTATTCATTCTCGTTGAAGACCAAAGTACTGTAGCCATACAAGCGCCAATAATCAGATAAAACACGCCGAGCTGTAGGTGAGTCGTCACCCAACTCTCGACTAGATATCCACCAAGTAAACCCGCCAAACACATCTGAATTGAACCTGACAGTGCCGACACCGCGCCCGCTTTCTTCTTATGAGGTTCTAATAGCATACTGATCGATAGAGGGAAGGAGATACCTTGAGCGATAGCTAACCACGTAAATGCCCACACTAAGTTAAAGATGGATAACTCATGAGTAAGTAACCAAGTCCCTGAAGCTAAAATGATCAAAATCGCAAGACTCATCAATTGTGGTGTACTAAACCTACGATTGAGCAAGTTCAAAGCCACGCTACCAATCAGTAAGCCAGCCGAAGGGACTATCATCAACGATCCGTATTCAGCGGCTGTCAGCCCCAATTGCTCTTGCATTAAGAATGGAAACAGCGATAGCGACACCAAACTCGCCATGTAACTCATCCAATTATAACTGGCACTGGTCAACACTTGGCGATTCGTCAACAAACGGCCATAGTTCTTGACCACTTGACTGACTTCAAAGCGGCTCTTCCCGTATGGTAAAGTTTCATGAAGAACAAAATAGCCGAGAGTGAATATCGCCAGTAAATACACAAGAACAAACAGGAACACCGCCTGCCAACCGAGGTGGAATGAGATCCAACCACCAAACACGGGCGCAATAATCGGCATGATCGAAGCGGTGACCGAAATATAAGACAGTGCTTTGGTCAGTTGAAGGCCATCATAGCTGTCGCGCAGCACACTTCGCCCAAGAACCGAGGCACTACCCGCACCTAGACCTTGCAACAAGCGACCAACCTCTAACGCCGTCATGTTGTCGGAAAAAACAACACAAACAACAGTACCAATCAAATAAACACCCTGACCTAACAAGAAGATAGGTCTTCTCCCCACGGCATCGGACATCGGCCCGTAAAATAGCTGAGACAAGCCAA
>NZ_JBFRSN010001454.1:0-2347 GCF_041473595.1 Vibrio sp. 10N.222.46.A1 | reverse complement strand
GAACAACAGAGACAACATCAAAAAATGCATAGAAATACTATTCTAACGCTGCTCGCCTTAACGACTTTAAGTCTCGTTGGTTGTTCCAACGAGACATCGATACCTGCTTACGAAACATCTCCAAACTTGCCTGAATATCAGCAAGACAGCTTTGATGCCTACGTCAATGAAACTCAAGATTGGTTATTGAAAAACCGTGTATTCATGACCAAAGACAAGCAGCTAGAGATTCGACTCAATTCACCCACCGAATACAAACCTGCGGCACCTAACGGTAAGGCAGTTTTATTGGTACATGGTTTAGGTGATTCTCCGTACTCATTTAAAGACATCGCAACGCACTTAGCAGAACAAGGCTACCTAGTGAGAACGGTATTGCTACCGGGCCACGGCAGTCGTGTCGGTGACTTAATGCAACCAAGCTTAGAAGATTGGCAAGGTGTTGTAGCTCATCATACGAAGCTATTGGAGCAAGAGTATGATTCTGTGTGGCTTGGCGGTTATTCAACAGGTGCGAACCTTGTGACTTCACAGGCGATGAACGATCCTAAGATCTCTGGGTTACTGTTGTTCTCTCCTGCGTTTCAACCGAGCTCTTCTGCAGTTCAATATGCGGAGCTAGCAAGCTATTTTGTCACTTGGGCGGATCAAGATCCTGAAGACAATGTACTTCGCTATAACTCACTGCCAATGAATGGTGCTTCGGTTTACTACCAAACCTCAGAAGTGGTTCGTGAGGGCCTTCAAGACAAACACTTTGATAAGCCCGTGTTTATTATGATGAGTGAAGGCGACAGTGTCATTGATACCCACTTCGTTCAGCAGGCATTTACGGAATCCATGCCAAACCCAAATAACGTGTTGATTTGGCAAGGGGAAACCACACTTGACGATCCTCGCGCTGTTCAATACAGCATGAAGATCCCAGAGCAACGTATTTCGAACGGCTCTCATATGGGTTTACTGTTCTCGCCAAGCAATCCTTACTACGGGATCAATGGTAGCGAGAAGATCTGCTCCAATGGTCAAGAGGAAGGTTTTGAAGCACAGTGCAACGCGACAAGTGAAGTGTGGTACTCAGCGTGGGGATATCGTGAAGAAGGTAAAAACCATGCGCGTTTGACCTACAACCCGTACTTTTCAGATTCCATGGAAAAGCTCGATGCGGTGCTGAATTCAGAAGGCTAACAAGCTCAAGTCTTTCGAAACCAATCCATAGAAGTCAAAAAGGCTCACTAGATAACGTCTAGTGAGCCTTTTTAATGGATATCGTTTCTTACCAATATATGGACTACCGCTATATCGTCCACACCACGCGCACAGCGAGCAGAATCAACACCACGCCTGATAATCGATCGATCAACTGCGCTTTTGCTCGAATGCGCTCTACGATCAACGGGCTAGAGAGCACCAAAGTGATAAAGGTATACCAAAGGCCATCAACAATCAGCGGCGTTGAGACAATAATCACTTGATTGCTCAGTTCATTACCTAACGCCACAAATTGGCTAAATAGAGCGATAAAGAACAGAGCGATCTTAGGGCTCAAGATAGAGATCAAGAAAGCTTCGCGAGCAGACTGCATGTAGCTCATCTGTTCACCCGCTTCCAATTTCGCGGCAACTCCACCTTTCGAACGCAACGCGTTTACACCGAGATAGAGCAGATACGCGGCACCCGCTAAACTGATCCCTTTGAACAACATTGGTGATTGCTCAAGCACAACGGCTAAACCGACAATGGTTGCGAACGCGTAGATACCTATACCCGCAGCGTGTGACCAAGCTGCGATAAGTCCGTTCATACGGCCACCAGCCAAACTGTGCTTAGCGATCATCGCCAAGCTTGGGCCCGGAGACATTGCACCCAATAAGCAAATCGCTAATAAAGAAAACCAAATTGTTACTGTCATCATTCCATTCCTAGTAAAACAAAGCGTTCCAGCTGAACACTCTACAATTAATACTCAATACTTAGCGCTTACAATAAGCCGCAGTAGGTATTATTTGAAATCAAAGATTATCATCACTGGTATGATTTGAAATCATACTTATATTGTAACTCGACTTTTGGATGGCTTTAAACGCTTTCTCTCGAGCCCATTTATGGGCAGAGTCGTTGTCATACTTAGGATGCCACATCAGCCAATAGGTATGCATTTCTGTCTCAAACGGCAGCGAAAAGTAAGCGACATCGAGATGTCGACCCAAGTTGTAAGCAATATGCTCCGGCACAATCATCAAGTAGTCGTCTTGCATTAACACGTTTCCCGCCGATGAAAAGAACGGTACCTGCAATGCGATTCTGCGTTTATGTCCCTGTTTCTTTAACGCAATATCCGAATAGC
>NZ_JBFRSN010001453.1:0-535 GCF_041473595.1 Vibrio sp. 10N.222.46.A1 | reverse complement strand
GCACAATGCTTATGGCTATATCCTTCAAGAGTTTGGTGTGGATGTTGCGGCGGTGATTGAGCCTGCACACGGTGTTGAACCAAGTGCGAGCCAACTGCAAGATACGATCGAGAAAATCCGCGCATCAGGCATTGATGTTCTGTTCTACGAGCTAAACATGCCAAACCGCTTTGTTGACACGATTGAAGCAGAAACAGGCGTTCAGCTTTACCGTTTCTCTCACATGACGCACGGTGAGTATCAAGACGATAAGGTAGAAGTTGAGATGAAGAAGAACTTAGAAACGTTAATCGAAGCCATGAAATTTGCTGCGGCTAACCAGGCTAAAAGTGGGAAGGCGTAATGCAAGGTCCATCGATTTCAATTAACCAACTCGGTCTGCAATACGACAATAACGTGATTCTTGATGATATCACGCTAGAGCTTAAAGCGGGTGAGTGCCATGTGATCATGGGGCCAAACGGCGGTGGCAAAACCTCTTTGCTGCGTTCAGTTCTCGGTTTGACGCCTTTTTCTGGTCAAATCAATATTCATT
>NZ_JBFRSN010001452.1:0-1570 GCF_041473595.1 Vibrio sp. 10N.222.46.A1 | reverse complement strand
GGATTAACCATGCTAGTAGCGATAACTGCCCTGCAATGCCTGCCGCGATAGCTGGGATCATAAACAATCCTGTGCCAAGCAAGGTCGTAGAGAGTTGTCCAATTCCTGAAATAAGCGTGATTTCTTGTTTGAGTTGCGTCATTCGCTGTCCTTGCTATTGGCTTTGATATCGGTTTTATGGTGCAGTCTTGTGAGGCTGAGATTGAAAGCATACATTGTCGACATCAATAATACAGCTAGCGAAACGTCTTAAGACACCGTCAATTTAACGGTATTAATTTGATTAAGCGTGAAAGTGTCGGCTGTCATAATGGCTGTTATAAGTTAGAAAGTTGTGTCAAATTAGGCGTTATAAATAGAACAATAAATGGAAAGAATCAGAAGCATGGATAAATTTGATCGCCAAATTTTAGATATTCTAAAAATTAACGCTCGATGCTCAGTGAGCGATATCGCAAGAGATGTCAGCCTGTCTCGCTCTGCAGTGAACGCCAGAATCAAGAAGCTGGAAAACGATAAGATCATCACAGGATATTGTGCACAGGTGACCGAGCCTGATTTACCGAAGAACGTTGGCGCTTATATCTCTTTGAAGTTTGACATGTCGAGCAGTAACCATAATTGTGAGTCTTACGCTAAAAATATCTACGCCATTAATGGTGTGCAGTGGTGTCACTCTATTAGCGGTGAGACCGACATGATGCTTTATGTTGAAGTTGAAAGCATGGAGCGTTTGAACCAAATTCGTGACCAGCTGCAAGGCTATCCTGAACTTCGACATCTTATGACTCATACTGTCTTAACGGAATTCTTCAACAAGCAAACTTCGTCTTTTAATATGTCTTGAGTGAGTGCTGCTTACCTTCACTGTGTCGTCATTTTTCCGTACTTACTCAACTTATTCTTACTCGCTCTATTCTTATTCACTCTAAGGTTGCTGATGTTAGGTAATATCAATTTAAATTTACTGCGGTCGCTGCATGTGCTTCTTGAAGAGTGCCATGTAAGCCGAGCCGCTCAGCGTCTGCACATCACGCAGTCGGCGGTTAGCCGTCAACTGGCTCAGCTTAGAGATCTATGTGGTGATCCTCTTCTGGTTCGTGATGGGAACAAACTGGTGCCAACCAACCGTGCTTTGTTGCTTAAAGGCAAGCTCGATGACTTGCTGGGCGAGTTTGACCACCTCTTAGATGATAAGCCATTTGATCCACAAGACTGGCAAGGTGAATTGGTGTTGGCTTCGAGTGATTATGTTGCTCAGTATATCTTGCCCATTATTGTGTCCGAGGTGTCGAAGGACGCGCCCCATATCAACTTGGCTTATCGTTTGTGGCAGCCTAACTTCCTTGAAACGCTTAATGAATCAGGTATTCACTTGGCGTCGAGTATGTTCCCCAAAAAGCCAGATCATGTCTCAAGTATCAAGCTCGGAGAGGATAAGTCCGTGTGTTTGATGAGAGCCTCTCATCCGCTGGCTAAGCAATCAGCCATAAGCTCGGAAGACATCGTGAATTACTCACATATCAAAGTCACGGGTGGGGGAGACAAAGACAGCTATTCGGATATTGCG
>NZ_JBFRSN010001451.1:0-1282 GCF_041473595.1 Vibrio sp. 10N.222.46.A1 | reverse complement strand
ATCTTGGGCTTGTTCAACACTTGGGATTTAGTGTTGGCTGCGCAACACCTTAATCCTTATTCGTTATGTGATGTTTTCCAGGCACTAATAGAAGCCAGACATAACCTCTAATGGTAACGATAAAAATTTTTCATTTCTGTTTTTATGGAAATTCACTAAAATCCGAGCTCTTTAATTTACATGATAAGAAAACAACACCAATGAAACACATCGCACTAGCTTTATTTCTAGCTCTTTCAGCTTTTACTGCTTACGCACACTCTGGTGGCACAGACAGTTACGGTTGTCACGTAGACTCACGCACAGGTGTGCGTCATTGTCACTAATTCTACTAATGTACTCGTTCTTCTACATTGATAAAAAACAGTTTCAGAAGAGCAGTTAGAAGAATTAATTTCTCAATGCATGACACCGAGTTGTGTTATGTTATGTCTATTTAAAATAAAGTTAGATTGGACGACCACGTCAAAATGAAAAAAACAATCGCAATAATTGCAATTCTTTTCACAGCGAATGTATTTGCTAACACACACACGACTATTATCAATGGCGATCGTGATAATAAAACATGTAGCACTATTGGCGACATTACAATTTGTAACTAACCAAGCCACTATTTGGCGGGGCTAAACCTCGCTATTTTCTACTTCCCGGCATTCTTACCCCATTCAAAATAAAAACGGGAAATGATACTCATCAATCCTTTGCACAATAAGGAATATCGTACCATTTAATTGGTAATTGGTGCATGATAGTATGCACGCGATTTACACCACCCTGGAAATACCAATGTTAAAAAAACTTGTCGCTACTTTTTCAATAATGCTACTTGCAGGCTGCGCTAACAACGCAATTGTTGAGTTACAAAAACTAGATACAACGTATTTAGAAAACAAGGAACTACTGATAATTGACGATGGCCGAACAAAAGACTCAATTAAAAAAATCATTGCTGCAAAATTAGACGAATACGGATATGACTACCAAGTTATTGATATCTCTCAGTCCAACTCAAAAACCACAGACGCCCCAAAACTAACATATTCTGCAAACTGGTGGTGGGATATGGCTACTTATATGCGTTACCTAAATGTTGAGGTTAAAGATAAAGGTCAAACGATTGCACTAGTAAAAATTGACACAGTAAAGTGCGGTGGCATTGATAAATTTGGTTCCGCTGAACGACGTACTCAAGTAACACTAGATCTTTTACTTAGTGATTTGACAAAAGACGAAGCAAACGAACTAATCTGTCTTGGTGGTACGCCAAACAACTAGTTCC
>NZ_JBFRSN010001450.1:0-293 GCF_041473595.1 Vibrio sp. 10N.222.46.A1 | reverse complement strand
AGCCTTAACTGAGGCTTGGTTACGGACTATATTTCTAAAATCCCAAGTACGTTTTATTTCAATTTTGCCTTCAGCAAAAAGATCCAGAGTATTTTTAGTACTTAGCGCACCGTCTCTTGCTGATGCTTTATCTTCATAACTGGTCTTGATACCTTTATGACAAAGTGCGGTATATGAATTGCGTTTATGCTGATCATTAAGGATCTGCCAGATATTATTATCAATGTTCTCTTTCTGATCGTACAAACTTTTCAGGCTATCAAGTTGTGCATCAATCACTTCAAGCTGTATAC
>NZ_JBFRSN010001449.1:0-248 GCF_041473595.1 Vibrio sp. 10N.222.46.A1 | reverse complement strand
CAAGCCTCAGTTAAGGCTGGTGTTGAAGCACGAGTTAAAGTAGAAACCGACTTGCATGCAAAATTCGGCAGCAATGGCGGGGCGGGGATTATGAAGGGGCGGGCGGGCAAGCCGGAAATAGGCATAACAGGCAATGCCGGTGTTAGCCAAGGATTAGGAAAAGAAACCAACTTTTCACAGGCTGAGCTTGAAAATCGTAATGGTTTTGCACCAATGCAGTTGATCCCTGGCATCGATATCGGGGTTAA
>NZ_JBFRSN010001448.1:0-419 GCF_041473595.1 Vibrio sp. 10N.222.46.A1 | reverse complement strand
AGGTTACAAAGAACCGCGTAGCGTTCATATTGGTATCGTTTTAGTGACTTCACGTTTTCATTTCGTAATTATAGTTGTGTAAAACTTTAGCCTTTGAATGTGAAAAGCACATGAAAACGAAGGAGTGTTTCTTTAATTCAATGGAATTGACAGTGTTTTGTGAGTCTGAAAATGGGAATTTGGCCTTTGAATTCCAACTCAAACTCAAAATCTACGAATAAGAACCGTACAAGCTGCACTAAATTCATTCTGTAGAGTTCGATAATTAATCACTTGAATTAAATGATAAAATTTATTGTTGACGAATTTTTTTCATCCGTTAAAGTACACCTCGTTCTCACGGCTTAGGTCGCGGAGAGATGGTGTTTTACTCTTCAGTAATCAGCATCGCATGATTGCGTTGCCCTGGTGGTGGAATT
>NZ_JBFRSN010001447.1:0-3915 GCF_041473595.1 Vibrio sp. 10N.222.46.A1 | reverse complement strand
AGTTGATGGTGATATCAGAAATACCTTGTTCGCCTTTCATCCAAGCGTGGCTGATTGCAGATTGCTCAGCGTGTACTGTTTGGCCAAGTTGAACACCAGCGATTTCAAGGTTTGCACCAAAATACAGAGTGCCAGACAAACCACGCACGATTGCACCAACATAAAAGTCAGATAACGGAGCGTAAGAATAGGCTGCGGCAAAAGGAAGTAGCGCAATACGTAGCTCGTCATCCGCGAAACCACTTGCTTGCAGTAGGCTAGCAAATTGTTCTGGAGACAATGTCGCGTCAAAGTTGTCTGCTAATACGATGTCACTCAAAAGTGCTTTGATTGCTGTTGGAGCACTTTCCAGCGCCAGGGTAATACGACTGTTCATGTTGAATCCTTAATTGACCTTAGGCTTTAATTCTATGCAATGCTCAGGAATTTTCTGTGATAAAGATCACCATTGAATTGTTGTTGTTACATTGGTTTGCATAATTAGAGTGAGGTCACACTTGAAATCGATTACAAGAGCCATTTATACAGCTGATATCGCACTTAGTGCTCGTAAAAGACCGTGACTTGACTGCTATTGCTAAATAAATGCGAATAAAAAGCCCAAACAGACACTGTAATAAACAGCATTCTGGTTGGGCTGGATCGCGTAGTGATCGTTTAGGTTAAGAATAGAACCAAACCACGAGCGAAAATATACTCGGTGCGATGATCGAGGTAATGACGCCACAAAGCACAAGAGCCAACGAACTGAATGCAGCATCTTCCTGATTCTTTTCAGCACAGGTCGCAGTACCTAAAGCATGAGACACGGTACCCATGGTTAAACCTCGGGCAATAGGGCTCTTAATACCAATGAGATTGTAGATTGGATAAGCAAAAATTGCCCCAAATAGACCAACAATCAATACCAGTATTGCCGCAATCGCTGCTTCACCACCTAAATGGCTCGATACTTCCATCGCAATTGGTGTGGTGACTGACTTACCTAATAAACTCGCAATCAAACTTAAGTCTGCTTTAAAGGCGACCGCAATCATTGCTGTTGTTGTCATCGACATCACACTGCCTAGTGTGCAAGCAAAGGTGATGATGCGCCAGTTGGCTCTGATTTGAGGTAGCTGTTCATAAAGCGGATAAGCAAGGGCAACTACCGCGGGCTGCAGCATGTAGGTAATCCAGGTGTTGTCCGCATAGTAAGTCTCAAACGGTACTTTGAAGAACGTGAGTATCGGAATGATGATACCAATGCTGATCAGCAGGGGATTACACAGTGGTGAGTTCACTTTCTGACTTACCCAGCGAGCAAACAGGAATACCACGATGGTGAGTAGAATCCACATGATCAGTTACCTCTCGAAAGCAAGCGGTCTAAAAACCATGATAAGGACACCAACACCAGCAACGTGCCACCAACGGCGCTCGCCATAATTGGCAATGCGTTCGCGATGAGCATGTCGAAGTGATCCATCAACCCAACACTGATCGGAACAAACAGTAAGATCATTAGGCGGATAATCAAGCTTGCACCGGGTTGTACCCAGTGCGAAGGAACAATACCAATCACCATGGCGGCAAACAGAATCAACATGCCAAAAATACTGCCTGGGATTGAGGTATCCAAAAAGTGCTGTAACGCGTTACCTACTGTAAGTGCACCTATGATTAAGGTGAAGGAGATTAAGCAGTAAACCAGTTGGATCAATCTTTCTTTCAAAGTGTTACGTCTCTTGATAATGGAATTAACTAGCTAACTTTTCTACGTATTGATAAACCGCCTTCAAGATAGCCATTTTCTTCTCGTCACTTTCATGTTCGTGCGCGAGGTTTTCAAGGTTGAGCATGTACTCTTCTAAACGGCACTCATAAAACTCACGACAATGGTTTGCCCATTTCAATTGCTCAGCTTCGTCGAGCGTCCATGGGAAGTTACGTGCACGGTAACGGAACAGTAACGGTTTAATACGTTCGTCACTGAAGGTGATATCCAAAGCTGCCAAGTTGTTCGGGTCAGTTTCACGAATGATGTTCATCGCTGTTTTATCAGCAGGTGAAAAGAAACCGTCGTAAAGGTGGGTATCAACATCATCACTCTTTTCGTACTCGCGCTCTTGAGAGTAAAGGCCAATGAGTTTTTCGCGGATCTCTGGATGTTCGCGCAGCAGTGCCAAGTTCTTCAAGCATTGTTGGCGATCGATACCGATGGTTTCGGCATTTTCAGCCGTCAGCGTTTTGGCTGGAGCAAGAATAGGGCACTTGTTCAGTTGAACCAATTTGATGGGTACGGGTAGCTCGTCTTCACTCAGTTCACTGCGTTTGGTGTAGAGTCTGTCTCTGAGTTCATCAGCGTCCAGTTCTAGTAGTGGGCTTGGATCTTTAGCTAAATCAACCACGATAACCGCATTTTGATTAGTTGGGTGCCAAGCCATAGGCACAATCCAGCTTGTGTAGTTGCAGTCACGGCCAAACATGCCCGAAACGTGCATCAATGGTGTCATGTTTACGATGTCAACTAGGTCATTTAGCTTACGCTTATGACGCATGTTGTAAAGGTAATCGAACATCTTAGGTTGTGCAGCTTTAAGCTTCTTTGCTAACTCGATGGTCGCAATAACATCGGCCATCGCATCGTGCGCGTTCTCGTGTTCAATGCCGTTTGCCACAGATAGGTGTTCCAGTTTGAAACTTGGATAACCTTCTTCGTTCTCTGGCCAAACAATGCCTTCAGGGCGCAGTGCGTGAACAGCGCGCATTACATCTAATAGATCCCAACGTGAGTTGCCGTTCTGCCAGCTCCACGCATATGGGTCAATGAAATTTCGGTAACAGGTGTAACGCGTTACTTCATCATCGAATCGGATACTGTTGTAGCCAAGGCTTGTGGTGTTTGGTCTCGCCAACTCAGCATGGATCTTAGCGATAAACTCTGGCTCAGGGAGACCTTGTGAAGCCGCTTTCTGTGGTGTGATACGGGTGATCAACGCAGCTTCAGGCGCAGGGAGGTAATCAGCAGGAGGTTGGCAATAGATAACCAGAGGCTCTCCAATAACATTGAAATCTTGGTCGGTACGAACACCCGCAAACTGACTCGGACGGTCTTTTGCTGGGCTAACGCCCCACGTTTCGTAATCGAAAAAGAAGTAGGTCGGCTGATTATCTGAACTCATTGAAATTCCTGAACAGCAAGCGCAGAACGTTTACTGTGGCTGAAGGTTAGTTTTGTTCAGTATCTGATAGTATGCGGTACGCGTGCAACCCAGATCACAAATAAATTGTCGGAAAACGGTGCTTTACTATTCAATCGAGTCGGTGGGGATGTCTTTGAATCCAGTTGAGGCGGTATCTTAGTTAATACAATCTGTCTATCGTCCGTTTAATCCGATGGGGGTGAGAGTATCAACTGGACTTTCTGTTTAATGGTTAGCTCTCGGTTTCTCAAATCTTTGAATATAGCCTTCCATTCTTGAAAGGTGACGATTATAGGGTTAAAACTGTTTACGGGTTTGGTGACGCCGTAACGCACGGTTTCAATTTCAGGCTCGAACGTACCAAACAATTTATCCCAAATGATCAAAACGCCGGCGTAGTTCTTATCGATGTATTGCGGGTTTTTGCCGTGATGCACACGGTGGTGTGATGGGGTGTTAAAGATGTATTCAAGTGGCCCCAAGCTTCGTATCCATTGTGTATGGACGAAGAACTGCAAACCTAGATTCAGAAGCACCACAAAGACGACCCATTTAGGGTCAAAACCTATGATGACCAACGGTATCCAGAAAAGCCACATCCCAGCAAGTGGATACATTAAGCTTTGACGGAAAGCCGTACTGAAGTTCATGCTTTCTGAACTGTGGTGTGCCACGTGTGCTGCCCACATCCAGCGAACACGATGGCTTGCTCTATGAAACCAGTAATAGC
>NZ_JBFRSN010001446.1:0-1614 GCF_041473595.1 Vibrio sp. 10N.222.46.A1 | reverse complement strand
GATGAACGCGTGTACCTAGTGCGCCATCTTCAAGATCATTACGTCCCGTCCACACGAAGTTATGTACGGTTTCTGAGTTCTTTTGAATGCCGTTGGAATTAGATTGAGTCATGACACACCTCGCCATTAACAATGCGTTTATGAAGATGAGGAACACCGACTTGATAGCTTAGATCGGCAGGGTGCTCGATATTCCAGATAGCTAAATCAGCGGCATAACCAACTTCAATTTTGCCTTTAGTTTGTGAGTCGCCAATGGCAGCCGCAGCGTTACAAGTTACACCGCGCAGCGCCTCTTCAGGCGTCGTACTAAACAGGGTGCAGCTCATGTTCATCATTAGAGTTAAATCAGCAAAGGGAGAAGTGCCGGGGTTTAGGTCGGTCGCGATTGCCATTGGAATGTCGTGTTCACGAAGTAGGGCAACGGGCGGTTGTTGAGTCTCTTTTAGGAAATAGAAAGCTCCGGGTAGCAAGGTCGCAACTGTGCCTGATTCCGCTAGTGCCTTGACTCCGGTTTCATCAAGGTACTCAACATGATCGACAGAGAGTGCACCGTATTTAGCTGCGAGCGCACTGCCGCCCATATTTGAAAGCTGTTCTGTGTGGCCTTTAATCGCTAGTCCGTGTTCTTTGGCTGCTGCAAATACACGTTCGGTTTGTTCTAAATTGAAGCCGATAGATTCGCAGAACACGTCAACTGCATCGGCGAGTCCTTGCTCTGCGGCTTTAGGAATGATCTCTTGGCAAACCAGATCGATATAGCTGTCTGGTTGTTCTTTATATTCAGGTGGCACAGCATGCGCTGCAAGGAGAGTGGTGGTGATCTTAATTCGGCGATGATTCTCTAACGCTTTAGCTGCGCGTAACATCTTGAGCTCATCTTCAAGTGTTAAACCATAGCCAGATTTTACTTCGATGCTGGTTACGCCACTTCTTAGCAGGCCATCGAGTCTAGGCAAAGCCATTTCAACCAGTTCGGATTCTTGCGCTGCGCGGGTCGCGGTTACTGTCGCCAGAATGCCGCCGCCTTGCTTGGCGATGTCGGTGTAAGACACACCATTCAAACGCTGCTCAAATTCATTGGCACGATTACCTGCAAATACAAGGTGAGTGTGGCAATCAATTAACCCAGGGGTGACGAGTTTGTTTTTGCAGTCATAGGTGACGTAATCCAAAGAACCATCAACACTTACTTGTTCTAATTCAGAAGCAAGTGCCTCGTGGTTTGAACAAGAGATGGACACGATCTTACCGTTTTCGATAACGATATTTTGAGGGGAAGTGGGCTGATAACCATCGGTTCCCGAACTCATGGAGACCACTCGTGCGTTTTTGAGGATCAAATTCATAATCACCTAGATCTTTGCTAAACATTAAATGTATATACAAATAAATAGGCTAAACGCTGACCCGAATCAAGTTGATGTTGCAAAAATGTGATCGGCGATCAGGATGATGTTCTTTAATCTAGAAGTATCTTGGAGCTTAATTTGTACTTAGAGCCGGGATGGTAGAGCAATGCAAAGCTGATGAGGCGTTCTTTGCTCCATGTTCTTCTATTCAAAAGAAGGCAAGGCTCTGATTCTGATAACTTTAGTGACGTTCTTATTTGAG
>NZ_JBFRSN010001445.1:0-1349 GCF_041473595.1 Vibrio sp. 10N.222.46.A1 | reverse complement strand
TCGCTGTACTACTTTTCGGCAGCGTTATTGGGTTTAACATGTTTAAACAACAAAAAATTGCTGAGTTTATGGCTAACCGACCTGAGCCAGAGTTTCCAGTAACGGTAACAGAAGTTCAACCTATCGACTGGGTTCCAGTAATCGAAGCTATCGGCTTCATCGAACCTAACCAAGGTGTAACACTAGCGAACGAAACCAGCGGTGTTATTGACCAAATCTCTTTTGGTTCTGGTACTGATGTTAAAAATGACCAACTTCTTGTTCGTCTTGATTCCGGCGTAGAAAAGGCAAATCTAAAGAGCTCTGAAGCTCGCCTGCCTGCGGCAAAAGCAAAATACAAACGCTACCAAGGTCTTTTTAAGAAAGGTTCTATTTCTAAAGAAGCATACGATGAAGCAGAAGCAAACTTCTATTCTCTATCTGCTGATATTGAAAGCCTAAAAGCATCTATCGAACGTCGTGAAATTCGTGCTCCTTTCGATGGAAAAGTGGGCATTCGTAACGTTTACCTAGGTCAATACCTGCAATCAGGTACGGATATCGTTCGTTTAGAAGATACCAGTGTCATGCGCCTGCGCTTCACGGTTTCTCAAACTGATATCTCTCGCATCCATGTGGGTCAAGCTATCGACATCTTTGTTGATGCCTACCCAGAGAAGCCATTTGAAGGTTCTATCAGTGCCATCGAACCAGCAGTAAGCATCCAAAGTGGTCTTATCCAAGTTCAAGCAGATATTCCAAACAATGATGGCAAGCTTCGTAGCGGTATGTTCGCTCGTGCTAACATCATTCTGCCTAAGCTAGAGAACCAAGTTACTCTTCCTCAAACAGCGATTACTTTCACTCTATATGGTGACAATGTTTACATCTTAACTGAAGAAGACGGAGTTCAGCGTGTTGCTCAACATGTTGTAAAAGTAGGTGAGCGTACGGCTGATATTGCACACATCCTTGATGGTGTAAAAGCTGGCGATACAGTTGTAACTTCTGGCCAAGTACGCCTAAGTAACGGCGCCAAAGTTAAAGTTGTTGAAAGTGATGCGATCACTCCACCATCTGAAACACCTAAGCTGTAACTGGAGGCACAATGCGCTTTACTGATGTTTTTATTAAACGTCCAGTTCTAGCGGTATCCATCAGCTTTTTGATTGCTCTGCTTGGCTTACAAGCAATCTTCAAAATGCAGGTGCGTGAATACCCTGAAATGACGAATACCGTGGTGACAGTCTCAACTGGTTACTATGGTGCAAGTGCCGATCTTATCCAAGGCTTTATCACCCAGCCCCTCGAACAGGCTGTGGCTCAAGCGGATAACATCGATTATATGACATCTTCTTCTGTGCTAGGTA
>NZ_JBFRSN010001444.1:0-257 GCF_041473595.1 Vibrio sp. 10N.222.46.A1 | reverse complement strand
TGTTCTATACTATTCAATAGCTTAGAAGCACTTAAACAACGTATTCGTGCGTAGTTGTGTTTGAAGAACAGTCTCTAGTGGTCTAGTGGTCTAGTGGATTAGGAATTTGGGGACAAAGTTAGAACTCTAGGCATGAGGGAAAGTAAGGCAAGTTCCTGAGTTTGAACCTGAGTTCAATCCCTATATGGCTCATTTTGGGGCACTTTCGTTCTAAACAGTGCCGATTGAAACTGTTCTGGACAAAACCTATTGTTTGC
>NZ_JBFRSN010001443.1:0-595 GCF_041473595.1 Vibrio sp. 10N.222.46.A1 | reverse complement strand
ATAATCTATATTTATAATTCTAATAAAACCACACGGGAATTTCACTATCCAATTTCACAGGTTCAACTTAAAGAATCACAATGCACCATCCAACGAATACCGAACTTATCTTCCACTTTACCAAATCTAGCGCCCCAAAACGTATCTGCGAGTGGCGTCATTATTCGCCCTCCTTGTTTAAGCTTCTCAAAAATTTTCTCTTGAGTCGCGGTATCCTCGGTAACCAAGGAAAGTGCCAGATTGTTCCCTTCAAGTTCTTTAGCTTTAACGCCATCAGACATCATGAGCTTCATACCAAATGCTTCGAACTCAGCGTGCATAACCCAACTAGGTTGTGCCCCCTCTATTACCTGAGGAGCATCACTAAAGAGTTGCTTCGATAAAACAACACCACCAAAGCATTTATGATAAAAATCTAACGCTTCACTACAACGACCATCAAAAAACAAGTAAGGGGTTACTGTCAGCATATGTTTCTCCTCTATTAGTCCTTTAAACATAGACAATAGACGTGAGAATGACAGATAACATTCTGATTTAAGATAATTAATTTACTAAGGAATCGCATTACGAACGGAAACGGTAATATTTTGGA
>NZ_JBFRSN010001442.1:0-354 GCF_041473595.1 Vibrio sp. 10N.222.46.A1 | reverse complement strand
CTCCTGATATTTTAAGCGTTTCCAACTTATTCAAATTAATCAATGGAAGTAGCGTGTCTGAAGATAGCCTCTCAATTTCCAAATATTCTAAGTTTTGCAGTTCTGCTATTTCACTAAGGAATTCAACGTTTACCTGCTTGGCTGACAAACGTGTAATTTGTTGTGAAAATGAACTGATTCCTTTGTGTGATTTCCCTTCACGGTAAAATGAAACCCAACGCCAATCTAACTCAATGTCATTTATGTTGGTGACACAACGAGGCCATTCCGACCAATTCTGATTACACCTATACTTATCATTAATCATATTATTTTCGACCAAACTAATACTGAGCCCTAACGAATGACATGGAT
>NZ_JBFRSN010001441.1:0-2013 GCF_041473595.1 Vibrio sp. 10N.222.46.A1 | reverse complement strand
GTATTAGCTTTTTAACATTATATAATTCCAACGCAAGACGACTTGTCTTTCTACCTTCAGCTTCAAGTAGATTTTTGCATTTTCTTTGTTCCGCCCGTGCAATGTCAGGAGTAATAATTTCAGCTAAAACTTTACCTCGTTGAAGGTCTTCAATAATTTCGGTAGCTCTAGTCCTTCGGTACTCAACATGAAGCATGACCGTATCGATGAATATCCCATAACGAGTACCTTTACTATCACACTCTATTTTCTTAACGTTGTACGACATGATTTTCAACGCCCCGTAACCTATAATAGTGAGTAAGATGTAATCTACATTCAATCACGTTTCTAGAAACACTAAAATTAATTCAAAAATACCCACTTTAACGAATGTCATTGCTTAATTGTTTTTACCGAACATTTGCTCTTTACGTAGGTTCTTGAGTGACTTCCACCTTAGAACATCTGGATCATTGGTGACAAACAACTCATACCTTCCCGATAATGTAGTTAACCCTAACTCAGAAAGAAGCGATTCATTCACTTGAACTAATACATTTGAGTTGGCAGGATCATTAATAAAACCTTGTACAATAACTTCAACTTGCCTAGCTGGAGGATGAGGGTTTTCGATCAAAACTTTGTCACCTAGTTTATAGAATGCACCTTTGACATGTTGTTTGTTAACACGAATCTCAAAAGTTTCCAGAGATTTGGATTTTGAATAAACCGCTATAGCACGAAACTTATCGAGTGTACTCGAACGAATTAATGCATCTTGTTGAACTGCCCAGTTTTGAATCGAGGTTACCCAACTACTATTCCAATCAATAAGTTTGGTGTTAGCTGAAATTTTAGGATCTAGTCCATCAATTGATGAGTTAACCTCAGATTTCCAACTATCCACATTAGTTATTTCGGATATATTTTTTTGCCAATCAACGCCATACTGAGCAATAATTACATTTGTCATGTTCTTGTTGCTTTTTTCCAAAGTAAGTACATCGGACTCTAGTTGACTAACTTTTAGTTTAAGTTCGACGTAAGCTCCACCCGCCGCAAATATTACTGTGACTATAGCTACATCTTTTGCCCAGCTTGGTAGGGATAACTTCAAACTAACTCCCTCAAAGTCTTGTATATAATCAAAGCCCAAACTCATTCAATGTGACTTCAAAGTATGGTCTCAAGATTTCTTCTTCAAAAAGACTTAACTCATGCTCAGGAACACGAGTAAAAGTAGAATTATCATTCGGAGCCCACCACTTGTGTTCCCCTGAATAGAAGTTAGAGTTATTTGAAGCGAAGATAAACTTGAACTCACGTTCTAACCATCCATCTCCATACTTTGAAAACAAATTTGCCGGTCCTACGAATTGGCCAAGAAGGTATATGCCTTCGTTTCCATGCGTTAAATAAAAATAGTCTCCGATCGCGGCACTAATAAAGTCTTCTGCTTGCGATGTTGATGATGTTCCTTTGCCGCGGGTATCTTTGTGGACATACACCAACCCTGAGTTAATCGATTCAATTATATCTCGTAGATCAAACTCTCGTGTTCCCTGAGATAATTTCCAAAATTTCGGTTTCATTCGTTAATCCAAAAGTTAATAAAAAGCACCTGCTGACATCTGTAAACATCACGGTCTCTTGCGTCATGCTTGAGCGAATCAGAAAGAAACACTGCATGTAGATAGATACAAGACTCTGCTTTTTAGGTTGATTTGATGGGAAGGATTATAACCATTAACCCTATCTATAACAGTGATTTAAATCATTAGCTGTAAAACTAAATGCTAAGTGTCTAATTACTTATAGATGAGATGCAAAAAGAGCCACTTTTATAAGAAAGTGGCTCTTTTATTGGTGAGGTTAGCGTCGTTTCTTATAGCGTTTTCGTGTGGTATTCGCCCTCACTACGCGTCCATTTTTTAGCGTGTAACCTTTCTTAAGTTGGCCGTTTGGTCGGCGGCCCTTGCACTTGTGTCCTTTCATTCGGTACCTCCAGTTTTCGTATCCGTTGCTCTTGGT
>NZ_JBFRSN010001440.1:0-1331 GCF_041473595.1 Vibrio sp. 10N.222.46.A1 | reverse complement strand
TGTATCGCGCTTAACAACTCTTCATAAATATAATTGGGAATTACCCCTTTTACACCAGAAAGCGCTTCTTTTGCCAATCTCAGCTTTGCCTTGTTTCCCTTTAGCGAAAAGTACTGAATTTCTTGAGGGTTCCCAGTTGGCATTGCCTCAGACTTCAATTGGATCTGTACCTGAGTAGAGCTGTGAGACTGGAGTCGTTCCAATAGTCTCATTGCTTGCGAGAAGTCGTACTTTTCGGGTTGAGTCGTTAGATCTTCGATGAAATGCTTCATATCGGCTTCCTATAGCGATCGATCCAATTGTGCTTATTTTGTGGAGTTACAGGCACAATTGACTACCGTGAATCTTAGGGTATGTTTTTATGAAACCATCTCGCCCATAGAGACGAATCTTAAGTTGAATGTATCTATCAAAACTGCAAAACTGCTGGAAGAAGCGATTCAACACATCGGCAAATGCTAGGTAAGGTGAGGTGGCATCAAGCGTAAGTTCAATCTCGGTTCCGGGCGAGAACACGTTCTTACCCAACACACGAATTGCAGAAACTTGCGAATTGAATGTAATTGAGTGAATCATCTGAATTTCTGTGCTTGATACCTGGTCGCGACTGCACAAACTCAACATATGTTTGAGTTCAGCTACCGGGTTGCTAGATTGCACCAATGATGTGAAGTTGGTGTTCAATAAGCTAATAAATTCCCAGTGGATGTTTTGGTCGATTTCTTTTTTAATCGGCGCAGAGGGCGGGTAAATAGGTGAGAAATCACCGGGTAAATCAATACTCTCTAAGCATTCCAAAGTGCCGATTACACCACAAGCTTGCTTCCCATTAGTACACAGTAACTTGGTACCAAGTAGCTTGCTAAATTCTGTATTTGTCGTGTCCGATAACGAAATCGCTATGCTTACTTCACCAAAGTGATCGTGTTTACTTTGCCAGTAGTCGTAACTTTGGTTATGTGAATACTTTTCTTTAAAAAGTGGAATTAAAGGGACCTCTCCGTTCGGAGTGATTTCATAGACGTTTTGAATTTCAATAATTTCTATATTGTTGTCACTATGAGCGTCGGCATTAACTGGAACGGATAGAGTCCGGTGGTCATATGGGATCGGTTCGCCAGTTTGCTCAAATAAATTAATCGCAGGCACGACATTGAGCTTGAATACGTCTTTATTAAATAGACGAATGAACTCCGATGGCAATGATGACATAAACAAATTAATCACGATTTCAGACTCGTCAAATTTGTTCGCGTGTTCAGCAAAGTTTTTTAGTCTAAAGAACTGTCGCTTCTCTTTGAAAAAGAAGAATTCATTGATCAGTTGATAAC
>NZ_JBFRSN010001439.1:0-1729 GCF_041473595.1 Vibrio sp. 10N.222.46.A1 | reverse complement strand
GTTGATAACCGGTGAATTGATTTCCGTGTTCAGGCAAGAACTTAAACTCGAGATCACTAATTCGATTTTTTAGTTGAAGGTTATCAACGGTCGAGTGTTGGGCACACTCGGAATCGGAAATGGAAATCGACAAGGTATTGTTGAGAAGCAAATCGACGAGAGAGTCAGCATTATTTTCGAAGCCTTTGACGAAGAAATCGAGATCACCTAATTCTAAATGGCTGAAATAAACATCCGGATCACCAGTACTCAGAGATATCTGAACAACCGCGGAGCTTTGGTTAGCTGTTGAAGGTCTGTTGAAACTAAACGGCGCACTCAATGCTCTGGCATTGCTTAAATTAAATGGTGCTATATTGAGTTCGTCAACGGTCTTAAATAGGCACTCGTTTTTCGTGTTTGTACTTGAAAAAAGTGAGCCTTTAGGCAAGCTGCTTGATTCAATAGGACCGTCTTCAGTATGAAGTTCAAGATAAGCAACACTAGGAACAGTTTGAATATAAGAAGGGTAGAGAACACTCAAAATACCTTCGATAACTTCAGGCAACTGTTCAGATAGTTTCTTTTCGACCTTTGCGTTCAATAGTGCTACACCGTCGAGTAAGCGAGCCATGCTAGGGTCTTCGATCTTACCTTGATGGATATTGAGGTTTTCGGCATGAGTAGGGTATTCCTGACCGAACTGACCTAACGAACGGCGCACAAAGGCCAGTTCTTGCTCGAAGTAACGCATAATGGGTTCAGTCATAGCTATCTTCTTCTATAGATGTAGTTAAATCGCTTAGTGCGATTCTTGAATCAAAGATTAGGTCTCGTTCACCATTATTGGTCTTCACTTTAGCTATGATGTTGAACGATAGTGAATTGTCACCTTCTTTACGCTGCTCGAGCTCAACAGATATGTCGTGTAATCGTGGCTCGAAGCTTTTTATCCAAGCCTCGATACGTAAAGTGATCTGAGTGTTTTCTAAAGTTGCACTGAGCAAATGAACATCTTCGATACCAAATTTAAAGTTCGAGCGGTTTACTTCAACGAGCCTATTATCAATTTCTGTTAATGAAGCCTCTGCCTCTAAGAGCTTGGTTAGGTGGAACTTAATATCTTCAATCTCGGCGTCCTGATAGGGCTTTGCATCGCTGATAAAGGTTTTCCAAAAACTCATGATGCTACCTCGTTTAGATCGGTAGTCAGCACAACCTCGCCACTAAAGTAATCAAATTGGTATTGAGGAACGATACGCAGAGTGCAGGCAAAACTGCCAGCTTGAGAATGAGATTCCCTGACACTAACTTTGGCAAAGCTCAATGGATATTTGGACAAGGTTTCTTCATTTGCAAATGAGACATTGCTGGAAAATTTTTCGATCCAGTTTGTTAAAAATAGCTCACATTCGTTGGCACTGTTGAAACTGCCGACCATCTCACGCACTTGCACTTTTAGATAATGGGCAATTCTGCAAGACATTAGCGTAGTCTGAATCTGAGTTAACACTTTGTCATTATCGTTCTGTCCACACTGCCAAATAGAGTTATTGCCATTGAAGTAAAACTTATCGGTTAAAGGGCTTTTGGTTAATGGAATAAAGCCACTTTGCGCGTAAAAATTAGACAGTTGCCCGAATAAGCTAACATCCGCTACTGGCTTTTGCAGGTGGCTGTCAAAATAGTGGCTCGCAGGGAGGTTAATAACAGAGCCTTGCAGCTTGTCATTCCAGCGAGACTTCAGAAA
>NZ_JBFRSN010001438.1:0-319 GCF_041473595.1 Vibrio sp. 10N.222.46.A1 | reverse complement strand
AGAAAGAGCACTACGCACTACAGCCACTTGAATGCCGTTAGCGGTCAACTTTTCTGCTAGAACACCGGCGTTGTGACCATCATCTGTGATCACGACACAAGCGTCTTTTGAGAAACAATCGACGAGTTTATCTGCCGCTGGTAGCTTTTTTAGCGCTACCTCATTGTGTGGAGGAAGTTCCGCTGTCGCTGTTTCTGCGATAGGCGTTACTGATTCAGCTTTTGGAGTTGCTGCGGGTGCAGCAGCGGATAGCTTGCTTTGCATGTAGGTAACGATTTCACCAAGCGTACGACACTCAGCTAGGTCTTCAGGGTTTAGC
>NZ_JBFRSN010001437.1:0-773 GCF_041473595.1 Vibrio sp. 10N.222.46.A1 | reverse complement strand
GTTATCGATGTACCCATTAACATTGACCTCATCCTAGGTAATGTCCGGGGGTTTAACCGCTTTATCTAAGCCAATTAAGGTGTGAATGAGTATTGTAGGCGAGATAATCCCCTCTTTGACATACCTACTTGAATTAAGTGAAACTCTGCTTTTCTGTATGTACCGAAATTCTAATGACTTCCTAAGGATTACTCTATCCATTGGAGCATGTTTAAGAAGCCATGAGTGCGAGATGTCATCAAAGCAAGACTTTATATCTTCCTCGAATATCCATTTCGCCGCGCTCACCGATCAACCCTAGTTTAGGAGTTTAAAATGGCAAATCCTTTAGAACTCAATATCGATTATATTTTAAAACCCAACGGCAGCTTTCAGCCGCCAAGCGCCTGTGACATCGAATTTAAAAGATGGACAGGTAATCTTTATATGGCTTTTAAAAGCAATAAGGTAAAAGCGATACCTTACCTGCAGAGAGGTATTGATGCCGTTTATTCTCATCTTGAAGCGATGAAATATAGACACCATAAGAAGCTAAGTAGCAGTTATGGTTTTGGTGCCTCAGATGTGACAAATGATCCGGTGTGGATGGTTCTGCGCAGTCAGATTAGAGTACATTTCAAAAAAATAATAAGAGAAGTTCGCCCAAGTAAAACGCCACTGGAAAATATTCGCTTTAAATGTATTAACCGCACTACCTATAATTTTTTGCTACAGCAGATAAAACTCATCGAATCACTTAGAACAAATATTGTAAGAAACGGTGAGCTAGGACG
>NZ_JBFRSN010001436.1:0-1015 GCF_041473595.1 Vibrio sp. 10N.222.46.A1 | reverse complement strand
CGCTTCACTAATACAAAACTGGCACTGTTGAATATGTTTTTCTCTACATTTTTCGGTTAAAAGCTTAATTTCAACTTTTAATATATTACAGAACTCAAACATTAGCCACTTACCTTTACATATATATAAAAGGTCTTCCCAAGAATTGGTTATTCCTTTTGATTGAGCAAACTTGTCTAATTGACGTATGTGCTCTTCCGTGAAATTATTTAGGTTTTGAGCTCTAATCTGCTGTAAGTTTTGCTTATACCCAAATTTAGATTCATACTCTTCACAACATGCATTCTTAAGTGCTTCTAAGGATATGTAGAATAAATCAAGTAGACAATCCTTAACTTTATTAAAAACCATATTCTCAAATTCAGGAGTGATATGTTTTTCGGATACTCTTGTCATATTTCTTATGATATGTCTAGTAGCTTCTTTAGTTACAAAGTGACTCTCCAAGGAATATGCTTTTAGTACTAGAAGGGCTTGATCATTTGGGATCTCACCTCGATAATAACGAGCATCTCGATCTACGATACCTAAAATATATTGTGATATATCGATCTCTGGGAATTGAGCTCTCGCACTATCTATACAGTCAATTACTCCTCTTGATCCATCTGAACCTTCAACAATATTTTCAGCAGCGTAGACTTCTGCGTTCGCGCCATTCCCATAAAATAATGACTCATAAACAGGGACATCATCTATCCCTTCTACGATAATGAGAGGAGTTTCGGAGATAATTGCTTCACTTAGCAATTCATCCATTTCTAAAATCGCCATCACCATTTTATGAGTCTCTGTTGGTCACTGTTGGTGTGACTTCGTCTAAATTAGTGAAGTGTTCATCAAGATCTAAATCAAGGATTCCGTCAGAACTTTCATCGGAAATTAGGCGTTGTATGTAGTCGGAATCTAATTCTGGTTGAAGTTTTACTAGTGAGTGAGGTGATTTCTTTCCAATAATAGAACTATGAGATGCGACAATGATTTGCGTGTGAGGGACTAATTCCCTTATTAGATC
>NZ_JBFRSN010001435.1:0-516 GCF_041473595.1 Vibrio sp. 10N.222.46.A1 | reverse complement strand
AAAGTGGTTTTTAGCTAGTTAGATAGCGCAGAAATAGATACCACATAAATATTGTAGAACCTCGGAAGGGGAAATCCATGTTATTCGTTATATAGAAAGGGAGGTAGAGTGCTAAATCGTATTGCTAAGTTGTTAATGCATTTATTGGCTTCATCTATAACGGCTTTTTTTGCTGGGATTTTGAGTGTAATTCTAACGATGATGGGAGGCTTTCTAATAATTCCTGCTTTTCAAACTTGGTTTATCATGAAGTATCAAAGAGGGAATGTTTTTATATCAAGTATGATTGCGTTTGCCCCTTGGGTTGCCATTCATTTTTATGCAATCGATCAGCCTAAGCTCACTCAAGTGGTAATCAATCTAGCATGTCAGTCTGCAATTGCTGGGATTATTTTATACGGACTTAGATATCATGCATATCCGAAAGTTATGGATTATTGGTCAGGTAGATAACTTTGTATAACAAGTAATTAAGAGTGAACCCAATTCGAGTTACCACACTCCTAGTAGTGGGCT
>NZ_JBFRSN010001434.1:0-3303 GCF_041473595.1 Vibrio sp. 10N.222.46.A1 | reverse complement strand
GGTAAGTAATTAGCCCTTTTCTAAATTAGCTAAAAAAGCCCCGCAAGTGAAAGCTTGCGGGGCTTTTTATTATCAATGATACCAGCGAGCGTCGTTCTATTATCTTAAGCCTATATTTAAGAGCTTATGGGATGATCTTGGTTTTGATTGAAGAACATAGAGAAGAAATTAAAAAGGCCAACGAAAAATAAATGGCAGACTTTTCAAGTACGTATTTCTAAGGCATAGCTTTAACTTCAACCGTGATCGTATCTTGATATTTTCCAGCACGCGCAAATTCGATGTTACCTAACGTCACCTCAAGGGGAACTCCCCAGCGCTTAGTATCCTCATTGTTTGAGAAGGTATAGACCGATTTCTGGTTTACTAAGGCGTTATTAAAGCGCAATGTATATGGGATCGTGACGTTGGATTCCGACTTCTGTTTTAACTCACCATATCTCTGCTTTACAACCAATCTTACATTCGAGTTCGAAAGAAGATCAAAATCGGATCGATAGGTTCGGTTAGATTCAAGGTCACCAAGCTGGAAGCGATAACCTGAGCTCCCTGAGCGTTGAAGGTTTGGTGCGTTAGGCACTGAGTTGAAAGCCACAAACGCTGGTACGTTGAGTTTCACTTTGGCATTTTTTGTCTCTTGTTTTCTATCTAGGGAAATAGAGGCTTCAAGAAGTCCGTTATAATGACCAGATGCGGCCACTTTAGCCTCTGGCACTTTTATCCAAAACTTTGTTCTTTGGCTGTTATCCAGAGGTAGTTGAAAGCCTTTACTAGGAAAGTGGCTCAATTGGCGGAAGTTTTTGTCCAGAATAGTCAGAGGTAAATTTGTTCCAATTGAACTCAAATAGCTAGATTGTTTATTGTTGACCGATACTATGGCCGTCGGGAATCGACAGGTCTGAATATCACGCGACAACTCCAAATAAACGGGAATATAAGCGGCTAAATCTCGCTTAAATTCAACATTGCTTCTGTCGACGTTAAGTATCCACTTGCCACTGCATTCGGCCAAAACCGGTTGAGATAACATGGCTAAACCGAACACTGAGAACTTAAGTAAGTGTTTCATGGTTTATCCCTCTTTAATAAGTAAAGTTGGTAGATAAATCAGATTGTCATTGATTTCTGGGACGCTCAATTTTGTTGGGCTAAAGCCATCTATGACGATGGTGTAGTCACCCGGCGCAACGCCTTCCACAACGAACCTACCTGATCGATTAGTGAAAAATTCATATGTTTTCTGTTGTCCAACTAACTGACCTTGGAAAAGTTTTAGTGGTGTTTTTGGCCCGATCTCAATCTTACCTATAATGGTTTTCGATGCTGCCGAGCCAATTTTTATTAGATGGCCTGTTTGTGAACCTGGTGTAATGTTGTATTCGTGGTCACCGAAGTTATAACCTATTGGCGCATCCGGTACATCAATGTAGATACTGGATAATTGGTGCCCTCCAGATAACTGAACTGCATTACTTATAGTATAGGTAGATATTGCTTCTGCAGGATCGTCTGCAACCGCATTTATTTCTACATCAGCATCTAACGAGTCATGGACAGCGATGATTGCTACAGGGCCATTGATTGGACGTGACCAAGCCAAGTTACCGTCAGCCAAAGTAAACGCAGTACTCGCTCGTAAAGAAGCGGTTTGGTAGTTTGTTGAGTTATCAAATGCTAGGTGAGAAACTTTAGCGTCGGTGATAAATCGGTTTGCTACATAATTACCTTCGATTGAATAAGTTTGAGAGTCACTCTCGCCTTCAGCCGTCATCGCATAACCATAGCTGCCAGTATAATCCTCCGATGGACGTTGGAATTGAGCTCGATAGGTGTCTGGTTCGTTGGAGTAAGATACATTTGCATTGTATTTGCCGTCGTCAGAGTTCCAATCCCAATCAGCAGAAAAGGTGAAGCGAGTTTCGTCAATGTTTTCGTTTGGGTTTTCTTCTTTTTCGATACCTGCAGAGAGTGACACGTTATAAAATTGCCAAGCAATTTCAGTCGAGGCCTGCCATTGTACTTCTGCCTCTTCAAAATCACGATAGTCACCGCTCAGGATTAAGCTCAGGTTATCCGTAATACTGAAAACGTAGTTTGAAAAGACGCGGAGGCCAGTATTCGCATCCGTAATCTGCCAAGGTAATGCGAAATAATTCTCTTGATATTCACTACCAAGACGGAAGTTTGGGGAGCCGTAACTGTCAGTTCCCCATAATTGATGAGAGTAATCTAAGCTGTAGATACTACCTGTCTCATTATTGGGCTTGTTGTTTTGTGCCGAGGCTCGAATCCCCAAATTACCCCAATCGGAACCAACGGTAGCAATCATACCGAGTTGTTGTCCTTCTGGGTGGTACAAACTATTTACACCGACTGTTAAGGTATCGCTGATGCCATAGTCGTAATATCCAGAAGTTACCCATTGCTCGTTGTCATACTTAAAGTTGTTATCTTCAATTGTCGACGTTAAACCAGAGTAAAAGCCAAAATCAGAAATGCCTTCTCTTAATAAGCGTGAGTTAAAGAACTGGCTATAAACGATGGTATCGGTTCTGCCTGATTGATAACTAATGTCTAACTGAACGTCATTGGTACCAGAAACGAGAGGCAAATCATCAAGTGTATATCGACCTGGGGGTAATCGAATCTCGGTGAGAAAAACATCGTTGATATAGATTTCCACATCGGCACTCTCATTCAATACCAGCGGTTGAGTTCCTCCGTTCTGGATGTTTCGGGTAGGTTGTAAGTCTTGATACAAACGTTCAAAAGCAAGGCCACCGAGAGGTGTACTAGGAAGGTGCCCTGCACTTGCTTGGGTGACATCACCAAAGGTTAGACGAAAAGGGGTATTTGGTTCATCGAAGAACAGGCGAGCTTCACCTCGATACACGTCGGAATTGAGATCGCTACCACCAGTTACAAAGCCAGATATTTCAACATTAGCGCCTCGGACGCCACCAATATTGGATTTCAATAACCATTCACCAAGCCAAGTTTGGGTGTCTTCTGCATTAGAGTCGTTGAATAAGGAGTAATCCGTACTGGCATTCAGTGTATTTTGTACTGTCCAAAACGCGCTTTCTGAATATTGGGCGGGTTCATATTTGCTACCAAACGAAAGCAAAAATTCAGCTGCAGCCGTTTCATCAATCACTAAATTTATGCTTTGTTCGGAGGAGTTAAAAGTTGCATTGATACCCATACGATCCAACTGTTCGACTGTGATGTACTCTTCGGAAAAATCTCGTAGTGCAGCCAATGTATCAGGGTTAATCAATTTTTTAGTCGACTGAGCTATCT
>NZ_JBFRSN010001433.1:0-1056 GCF_041473595.1 Vibrio sp. 10N.222.46.A1 | reverse complement strand
GCTGCGTTTGGTCGACATGCCAAACGGCTGTAGAGTGAAATAATCACCACTTACTTGCCCGTAAGGCGAATAACCTCGCTGGCTGAGTCTTTCGCCTGCTTGGTCAAACACACCATAGACGTGACCAAGATGGTTAGTCATGTAGTAGATATTTTGCTGGCTCTGCTGACGCATTAATAACCCAGAGACAAAGCCTTTTGTATTATGGAAAAAGACAAGACCTGACCCTATTCTTCTATGCTTTAATTATTTATTCTTAATAAATATAGGTAGCATCAACGCAACGCCCCATAAATAAGCTCCAGAGTGTAACTTTAAAGATAAAATAGAGGTAGCCCCGTTACCCCCGGCCACTATTACTAGCGGCTGAGAAAAGAAAATGATTAGCGCACATAAGGTTACGACTGACCATGGATTCACTTTTATCCCTTGGTTATTAGACAAGCTTAGCACCCAAGAGATATTTGCCAACCATGGGAACATCAACGCTATGGCTGTGTCGAACCAAGTGGTCAACATAAACGTTGCCGCAAAAACTTGCATGAAGCCAAATACTAGTGCTTGATAACCATAAGTTAAACTGCTTTCTCGCCCGTCAACGCAGGAAAAAGCCGGCAGAAGAAGCGCTACAAGATAAAACAGAGCTGATAGATTTCTAACAGAAAACATAGGGCTTTGCCTTATGCTAAACGCATTAATGGGTGAAAACACACACTATCTCACTTGCCTTAATCATTTGTCTTCAATGCATATTTCTTTATTAGTAAAACCAGCTTTTCTTCCTCAATCTGAGATTCGAATGAATCAGAAGGAATAATCAAAGCAGCAAGCTTATCCACAAAAATATAAACATCTCCACTGTTATCCTCTACGGACTCAACAGCCTCCCATTTGTAAAAACAACTCCCGAATGGATTCACTTCATGAATCCCTTCCTCTGTTAACTCAATGGTCTTATCACCAATAATAATACCACCTTCATTTGGCACTGATAATTTCCTTATCTTTATTAAGTTATAAATAAAACCCGAAATAATATAAAAATAAGTATCATTG
>NZ_JBFRSN010001432.1:0-2106 GCF_041473595.1 Vibrio sp. 10N.222.46.A1 | reverse complement strand
GTTCATAATAATCGGCTGAGCTATATCTAAGTCACTTTTCTTTTCTATCAGTGTCGATAAATCTTGGTAGGTATTATTTTGATATTGGCGCCAGTTATCGTTGGTATTTACCCATTCTTGAGACCAAGTTGAAATAATCTGCTTTTGCTCTTTCGATACCGATCCTAGCCATCGCTCTAACCGATCTTCAATTCGACTTCGATAACGTTCTCTCGAATCTTCATCATTCAATGATAATCTTTCTTCGTAATATTCTTGCTGCTTTTCCCTAAAATTCTTTAAGAATTCCTTATCTTGTTTAGGGTTAAACTGCATGCTTAAAGCGTAAATATCGGGAGAGAACTTACTAACGATTGAGCGAATATGGTCTCTAATTTGGTCACTTTGTTCAGTGATAAAAGCAGAATTCATATCAGAACGATCTGTGTTTTGGATCACTTTTAATTGCGAAACATATAACGGCAGTTGAGTTTCTTTATGCCATTGCTGTAATGAATCGAGGCGCTCTTCGAGCTCTGATTCCTGACTATTGGAAAGAGTTACAAAGTCTTCAATATAGCTAACGACAAACCAGCTTATATTGTTATAGGCAAATTTAGTCCCGCAGCCAAAGAATAGAAAACAGCTTAATAAGACTAACCAGCGACACTTTCTCATTACACCCTCTCACAACATTTTACTCAACAACGAACCTCAAGACGATCTTATAACATTAGCTACAAAATCGGGTTCTCGTAAAAACTTTCGGATAAATTGAGACTCAGACTTGCTAATCTAACTATTTCGGCAAATGATTAAACTAAAAATAATTAATGGCAGTGATGTAACTTGATTTTTATTACTCATTTGACGCAATACGAGCCCTATAAATGAGTTGGGTTGGCGTATTTCAAATGATTGATATTTGGGAGGGGAGCTATGGCCGCTATTCCTGATCATCCAAGCGATTTAGAATATGAGCTTTGTTATTTTGACGATGGTTCAATAACCACAATAACGATATTGGTTCACAATCGAAAGGAAGCGATGACTTGGTATCTTAGCGAGGGAAAACATATCAACGATCTTTATTCGATAAGACCCGATGAATAATGCTTTGGTATAGAGAACTAGGTCGATAAACCTAAGAGAGTAAACTTGAGTGGCATTTTGTGGAACACCCTTTACTGCAATGTCATTAAGTAGCAATCTCGTTAATTAGACATATCGCAGCAAAGGGATTCAATCTCGAATTATTTCAGAATTCGGGCGCGGAATTGACGACCCTTCATCTTACCTGATTCGATTTTGCCTAATGCTTTCTTAGCCATTGATCTTTCTACAGCAACGTAAGCGCGCATCGCGAACAAGTTGATCTTACCTACTGATTTACCATCAATACCGCCTTGGCCTGTCAACGCACCAAGGATATCACCTGCGCGAAGTTTCGCTTTCTTACCACCATCAATCTGGATAGTTACCATGTTTGAGTAGTACGGCTTAGCAATTGGTTTAGCTGGCAACTGAGACGGTTCGATTGGCATATCCATGTACTCATCAATTTGAGCAACACGGTGCATCTCTTTTTCACTAAAGAAGCTAATTGCAACACCTTTACTTCCTGCACGACCAGTACGACCGATGCGGTGTACGTGAACTTCAGGATCGCGAGACAACTCAAAGTTGAACACAGCATCTAGGTTATCAACATCAAGACCACGAGCAGCAACATCTGTTGCAACCAAGATAGAGATGGTTTTATTTGAGAACTGAACCAAAGCTTGGTCACGTTCACGCTGTTCCATGTCGCCATGAAGCTCAATAACACTGAAGCCACGGTGGCTTAGCTCGTCGTTTACGTTCTGTACTTCTTTCTTAGTATTACAGAACACAACCGCTGACTCTGGTTGATGATGAAGAAGCATTAGCTCTAGTGCGTCATCACGAGCTTCAGTACCTTCAACCTTATAAAAGTGTTGCTGGATGCTTGAGTGATCGTGTGTTGATTCAACCTTCACCATTTCAGGGTTATTCATGATGCGGTCTGCAACAGATTTAATCTGTTTAGGGAAAGTTGCACTGAACAATAACGTTTGACGATCTTTTGGTGCTGCTTCAATAACAGCA
>NZ_JBFRSN010001431.1:0-579 GCF_041473595.1 Vibrio sp. 10N.222.46.A1 | reverse complement strand
GATTATTAGGGATATGAATCCTGGCGATGAAAATGCTTTCGTGGCGATGTCTCAAGATGCCAAATATCAGCGTTTCTATGATGAAAGTGACTGTGATCCTATTAAATATAAAGAGTTAACCAACTTGTTTATAGCCCAGGCTTCTGAAGAACCAAGGAAATCATATCAACTCGCAGTTGAATATAAGAGCACAGGGCAGTTCATTGGTACTGTTTGTTTGCGTTTAGAAGACAATCAGCAAGCTTCAATGGGGTGTGCGTTTTCAAGACAATATCAAGGCCATAAGTTAAGCAATGAAGCGGCTCTCGCTTTGGCTGATTTTGGTTTTTCAACATTGGGTGTACACCGCATTTATGCGGAGACAATCAGTAAGAATTTACCTGCCATTAAGCTTTGTAAGTCTTTAGGTATGCGTCAAGAAGCGCACTTTAGAGAGCATCGTTTTTTCAAAGGGCGGTGGTGGGATACCGTAGTTTTGGCTGTCCTGCGATCCGAATGGGTCAAGGCATAGCCAAGTGGCTAATGTAGATTCGATGTGCTTTATAAACAAGGTTTAGATCCGGAACGAGGTTATTCTGG
>NZ_JBFRSN010001430.1:0-473 GCF_041473595.1 Vibrio sp. 10N.222.46.A1 | reverse complement strand
AGATGTAGCTGCTGCTAGTCGTTTGTTAACCAGTGAAGAGCGAATGCTGTTGATTAAACTGATTTTGTCGGTCAAAAAACAGAAGTAGCGTTTTGTTCCAATAGATATTTTCTAATCAATAGTGTTTTAAATACGTAGCCTCAAACAACCAGTCTTCGAATAAATTGTCTACGAATAAATAATGTCAGGTATCGTCTTTTGTCCAGCTAGTTAGAGCTAAAATGATTGTTTCATGGTGAGGTGCTCACTACGGACATGAAACAATTAGTCTACTCTTCCGCGAAGTTGTTTGGTGGTGCTTCTTTGCTTTTTACTTTCTAAACGTCTTTTTTGAGAGCCGCGTGTTGGCTTGGTTGCTCGTCTCACTTTTTGAACTTTTGTTGCTTCTAAGATCAGCTCTTTCAAACGTACCAAAGCATCGTCTCGGTTTTGCTCCTGAGTTCTGTACTGTTGAGCTTTAATGATAATCACAC
>NZ_JBFRSN010001429.1:0-887 GCF_041473595.1 Vibrio sp. 10N.222.46.A1 | reverse complement strand
CGACTAGCAGCAGCTACATCTTCCGCTGCTGCTTCAGACGATCCTACAACGTCGAGTACGACATCCAAGTCCGTCACTTTCAAAGTTCTCGTGATCGAACGATACTGAGACATTTTGATATCAGCCTCTCCGCGCTCAATTCGTTGATAGGTTTTCAAGCTCATTCCTGCGCTAGCCGCTAATTTTTCTTGAGACCAATTGCCTAGCTTCCTACGCTCAATCAGCGCAATGACTATAGGTTCTTGTGACATAAGCACCTCCAGAATAGACAGTTATGACCTAATTTCAGCAAGAAGCAGACCATATTGACTTAGAACAGTTTACATAAGCGATTAAAGGCATATTATTCGGCCGATAAAAACGTTACGTTTCATGGACTTTCACACTTACAACGGCGTTAACTCGCGGGTAGATAAGTTTGAATTATCAGAGCTAGGAAATAAGAAAAATTGCAAATTGCGAATAATGATAGCGTGAAATTGGAAATTGCGAATCTCTATAAATTGGCATTTCCTTGCATACAACAGGCTTTAGAATCAGAAGATACCCGTAATGAAATTATTGCGGTACAGCAGAGATTACTGACTTACAAAGAAGTGCTGTTACACGGAAATATGCTAGAAGATAAAGAATTAAAACAGGCTTTTTCTGCATTGAACCAAAGCGAGAAAGGTGTTGTACAAGGTGGTATTCAAAATATCAACGATGCAATAAAGCAAATGGATGAAATTATCGAAAGGTATAGCAGGAAGGCGAAAATCAATAAGCAGGCTTATCAGCAAGTTTGAATCGATAGTACACCGAAATAACTAAGTCGACGCTGTCGCTTGTTAAAGCGTCGACTTACTCAAAAACAGGGTGTTTAACGTAAAGCTATTTTCTAAAGC
>NZ_JBFRSN010001428.1:0-735 GCF_041473595.1 Vibrio sp. 10N.222.46.A1 | reverse complement strand
AAACTCTTCACCACCAAACCTTGCTGCGACATCACTACTTCGAATGCTATTACTTATCTGGCGGGACATGTAGCGAATAACATCATCCCCTTTGTCATGCCCAAAGGTATCATTAATCAACTTGAAATTATCAATGTCAAATACAGTCAAGGCGAATAACTGGTCATGCTCCACACTGCGCCAAAAAGCTTCCAGTCCCCTACGGTTTAGCAGCCCGGTCATCGGATCTTTAGCTGCCAGCTCTTTGAAGTAACCACGTTCAATATTGGAGTTAACGAAGAAAAAGAGCGTTACAGAGAATAGATATACGATGATAGCGACAATCAGGCTGTCTTTCTCGTAGACAAAAAAGTGCTCGACCTCTTTGGCAAAATCTAATTCGTAGTACATCGCGTGATGAGAGGTGACTCCTTCCAGTTGTATCGCGTGATAGAAAGTAGCGCTATCAACCGGATTAACCAAGGTGGTATCAATAATATCGATTCTACCGGCTAAGTGCTCATTCGAACTCGCAAGCAATTTACTGGCGTCAATCTCAACAGAAAGCATTCCTTGATGTATCCCCTTATGAAACACCGGAATCGTCATGCTTATCATACGGTCAAGAGAGTCAAATCGATACGCAGGACCCGTTAAAGTCAATTGTTCTGGATTGTTGGCGGTTCTTTGCCAATACGGGCGGCTTTTTATGGTCGAAAGTAGTTCTTTCCCTAGCTCTTTAGCAAAGTCTTCTGG
>NZ_JBFRSN010001427.1:0-1115 GCF_041473595.1 Vibrio sp. 10N.222.46.A1 | reverse complement strand
GTTTAAGTGTTTAAGTGTGTAGTTGGGAAGGGGAGAAGAGACGTACAAAAAAAGCCACTCGACTGAGTGGCTTAGTGCAAGGAAAGTAGGCAGTGCCTTGCGAACAATCGTAACTAATGATCTGATTAGTATATTTTATTCCAATCAGCAATCGTCACATCGCTATTGTCGTAATTGATAGCTTCTGCTGTAACCTTAGATATCTCATTTAATAATTGAATATCTTCTGCGTCCGTCACGGTTACTGGAGCAACAATGACCGAGTTATTTGATTTTACCTGTAGTGAGTAAGAGTTATTCGTTAGAACACCGTTGGTTTCCACTACCGATAGCCCGTTTAAGCTTAGGGGATGAGCTAGGGAATACTCAGCAATTAAATTCGCGGTTTGTAACTCTTCAGCACTGAACTTCACACCTTTAAAACCATCGTAATAGTAACGGCCATGAATCAGGGAATCTTCGAATTTGAATGCATCAACGAATAGAGATGTAGCCTTGTTAGGGGCCTTTGTCTCATAGTTTACTTGAACAAAGTATTCGGTTTCGGTTGAATCTTCACTTACGAAACCAGGAATTAATTTGCCTCCAGATTCGACAGCACTTGAAGCGACTGACACTGTACCGTAGCCAGACTCGGCGCGGCTCTCAACTTTAAACTTCTCGTTGTCACTATTACAGTCCTGACATGCCACGTTGATAAACTTTGAATACGCTTGCGTAGGATCTGAGGAGTTTTTATTAACTTGAGTACGTCTAAACAGACCTGTTCCAGGAGTGTCATCGCTTGATGTTTGATAGAAAGTAAAAGACTCAAATTGCTCTTCGGGCTCGTCACTGAAGTTATAACTGTTTTCAAGAATGAAGACGAGTTCACCGCCAGTGTTACCTACGTTTGAGCTGTAAGCAATGATCTCTTGGGGAATTGAGGATTCAAATTCTGATTTTGCGGTGCTCTGATTTAACTTGGGTGCCCAATCATTTGGATCTTGGCATTCGCCTTTGGATGCGAAATAGATAATAGAGACGGGGAGCGTAGTGATACCATTTTTTGTGCCGTATTGATCGACAACATAATCAATACCCGGCCAATTCTTCGCTTCTACGTTTTCTGCAAT
>NZ_JBFRSN010001426.1:0-441 GCF_041473595.1 Vibrio sp. 10N.222.46.A1 | reverse complement strand
CGGGACCGGGTTGTGAGTTGGTCGGTAGCATTGCTTTGCGATGTTATCAATGACGCATTGCGTGGCGTTGTCACAATCCACGTACTGATTAGACTGACCATGACTGATTTCATAGGCGTTCTCAATGCCAAGGGTGGCGAATCGATACGTATCATCGTTTGGGTCAATGGTGACACTATTATTGTCAAACCCCTCTTGTATCGCTTGAGCGTGTTCGTTGTTGCCAAACTCCGACGTGGATTGGTTTGTGATTTGTGCATCAGTCATCCCGGCTTCATCAGGCTGTCGGATTTTGCTTTCACACCCTGGATTATTGTCGCTGCAGAAGTCTGACAGGTTAAGCGTCATTTCTGAGTCATTGTAAGCCTCGTTCGGGGTGTTTTTCGCCCACTCCACGTTGTCGTAGAATGTGTTTTCTTGAGGGGCGGCAAGGGTATGAAG
>NZ_JBFRSN010001425.1:1088-1522 GCF_041473595.1 Vibrio sp. 10N.222.46.A1 | reverse complement strand
TTGACGAGAGATACACCAATCTTGCACGTCACGCATCCACGCGAAGTACATGTTCTCGTACTGCTTAGGTACGAATTGAATCTCACCATCTTCAACGGCTTTAACAGCAGGAGCAGCAAGAGGCGCTGTACGCACGTACCATTGGTCAGTCAGCATTGGTTCGATAACCACACCACCACGGTCACCGTAAGGAACGGTTAGATCGTGATCTTTGATTTCTTCAAGTAGGCCTAGCTCTTCAAATTCAGCAACCGTTGCACGACGAGCTGCAAAGCGCTCCATACCTTGGTATTTTTCTGGAAGCTCTGTTGAGTACACATCGCTTTCTTCACCGTTCGTTGTGAAGATTTCAGCCGCATCACGGATATCACCGTTGAACGTTAGGATGTTGATCATTGGTAGGCTATGGCGCTTGCCCACTTCGTAATCGTTAA
>NZ_JBFRSN010001425.1:0-374 GCF_041473595.1 Vibrio sp. 10N.222.46.A1 | reverse complement strand
CCACTTCGTAATCGTTAAAGTCATGAGCTGGCGTGATTTTCACACAACCCGTGCCTTTATCCATGTCAGCGTGCTCATCACCTACGATAGGGATAAGACGATTTACGATAGGAAGCAGGATTTCTTTGCCGATAAGATCTTTGTAGCGAGGATCTTCAGGGTTAACTGCAACGCCTGTATCACCAAGCATGGTTTCAGGACGTGTAGTCGCAACGACAATGTAGTCTTTGCCATCAGCGGTTTTAACACCATTCGCTAGTGGGTAGCGGAAGTGCCACATGAAACCTTTTTTGTCTTTGTTTTCAACTTCAAGATCAGAAATTGCAGTGTGCAGTTTAGGATCCCAGTTTACTAGACGCTTACCACGATAGATT
>NZ_JBFRSN010001424.1:0-918 GCF_041473595.1 Vibrio sp. 10N.222.46.A1 | reverse complement strand
ATAAAAAGTCTTGGCTATAAAAATCTTGGATAAAAAAACAGAAAAAAATAGCAAAAAAAAGCCCGCACATTTCGGTGCGGGCTTAGCAATAAATAAAGCTTAATTTTGCTTAGTTCAATCTTACATTGTGTAAGTGTAAGGAGCTTGGATACCTAGCGGGATACCAAGAGCCCAGTAACCTAGCAAGAAGATAGACCAACCGATTAGCATAGCAATCGAGAATGGCATCATTAGAGAAGCTAGAGTACCGATACCTGTCGACTTAACGTAACGTTGACAGTAAACAACAACCAGTGGGAAGAACACCATCAGTGGAGAGATGATGTTAGACACTGAATCGCCTACACGGTAAGCCGCTTGAGATAGCTCAGGAGAGATACCCACAACCATTAACATAGGAACTAAGATAGGACCAATAAGAGCCCACTTAGCTGAAGCTGAACCTACAAGAAGGTTAACTGAAGCCGTTAGTAGAATCATACCAACAACCGTTGCTTCACCAGGAAGATCCATTGCTTTCAAGCCTTCAGCACCGTAAAGCGCCAGCATAGTACCGATGTTTGATTGAGCAAATGCTGATAGGAACTGAGCACAGAAGAACGACATTACAATGTATGCGCCCATCGTTGCCATCGTCTCAGACATTGCTTTGATAACATCATTACTATTCTTGAAGGTACCCGCTACACGGCCGTAGACGATACCCGGAATAATAAACAGGATGAAGATCAGAGGAACGATAGACTTCATTACTGGTGCTGAGAACGCCGTTAGTTCGCCTTCTGGTGAACGAAGTGCTGAGTTTTCAGGCATTAGAGCCGCGATAAGCAGACCAATACCGGCAACCATTGCCCAACCAGCGAATTTGAATGCTTTAGATTCAATGGCTGTAAACGTACCTAGATCAGGTGCTTGTTC
>NZ_JBFRSN010001423.1:0-291 GCF_041473595.1 Vibrio sp. 10N.222.46.A1 | reverse complement strand
TCTAACGATTCATCACTAATGACTTCAGCTTGTGGTGTTGCACTAATGTCCGATGCTTGCTCAGACTCAGCTTCAGGTGTTTCTGAGGTTAACGGAGTAAGTTCGACGTCTGAATCCTTTTCGGACTCATCGCTGGCGTTGTCAAAACCAAAGGCTTCGTCTAACTCTTTATCAAACGCCTTCTCTTCAGGTTCAAGTTCGTCTTCAATGCCACTTGTCAGTAGATCATCAAATGGGTCTAAAGAGTCTGAATCTTGTTCATCGGTTTCACCGACTGATAGATCATTACCT
>NZ_JBFRSN010001422.1:0-768 GCF_041473595.1 Vibrio sp. 10N.222.46.A1 | reverse complement strand
GCTGAGTCTGAGCAAGCATCGGACATTAGTGCAACACCACAAGCTGAAGTCATTAGTGATGAATCGTTAGATTCGGAAGTGATTCAAGACAGTGCAGACGTTAAGCCAGAAAATAATGAAGCCTTTAATCGTGATGACTTTATCGATGATTTGTTCGGTGTCGCACCGGCAACAGATGCTTTACTTGATGACTCGCTAGAAACAACAGACGAAGCATTGATTGATGAGTTAATGACTTCTGATGACAATGATTTATTGCCAGCGACAGAAGAGCCTGTTGAGTCATTAATTGAAAATGCGGTTGAACCAGAGCAAGCGTCTCTTTCAGACAGCAACGAAGTGTCAGCGGAAAAAATAGTATCCGCTGAAGAAACCGCATCATCGGTTGAAGATGATGAACTGGATATCGACTCACTGCTCTCTGAGAATTCTGATTTTGACAAACCAGTTTTTGAAGAGCGAGTTCAAGAAGAAACTGTACAACAAGAAGCAGAACCAGAGCCGAAAGAAGCCGACGCCCAAGAACAGCGTGAAGACATCGCTGCTAGTTATGAAGAGCAAGTATCGCCATCGTCTTTAAATGATCTCTCTGAAGATGATGAAGAGACGGTTGAAGACTGGTTAGCCGAAGCTATAGACGATGTAGAGTCGCCTGCGAATGTTGCCTCTGATTTTGACTTTGAACCGAAAATCCAAGGTAGCGATCAGTTTGAAGATGTCGTTGAATCCTTGCCAGAGCCAGAGCCAGAGCCAGAGCCAGAGCCAGAG
>NZ_JBFRSN010001421.1:0-2139 GCF_041473595.1 Vibrio sp. 10N.222.46.A1 | reverse complement strand
TCGCTAGGTTTAAGCATCATTTCGTCTCACACTGTTGAACCATTCCATTAGGTAAAACGCAAAATTACCTTCAATTACAGTAATTTTACTGAGCAATAGGCAAAAAAAAAGAGGAAATGAATTCCTCTTTCTTATCGCTTCTGTCTACAACTCAGTGAGTTACAGTGTCTCTTTTAGCAAGACGATGCCAAATTATAGCTTTCCTAAAAAAAACCAAATCTTTTTGATAACTCTGTTTTTAAAAGCTCTGGGTTTATAAAAGCTCTGGTTTTCGGGGACTATAAATTTTTAACGATGTCGCCTACAAGACCTGGGCCTTTGTAGATGAAACCAGAGTAAACTTGTACAAGCTTCGCGCCTGCCATCATTTTCTCTTTTGCAGCAACGTAAGAGTCAACGCCACCTACTCCAATGATCGGCAATGCGTCACCAAGTTCTTCGTGAAGTTTACGAACCACTTCAGTACTGCGAGATTGAACCGGACGTCCACTTAGGCCACCCGCTTCATCGCAATGTTTCATGCCTTCAACGATTGAACGATCCAATGTTGTGTTTGTTGCGATCACACCATCGATCTTATTTTTGATCAATGATTCACAAATTTGGCTAATTTCGTCATCACTTAGATCCGGAGCAATCTTAAGAGCAAGAGGAACATATTTACCATGCTTCTCTTCTAGTTCAGATTGTTTTGTTTTAAGTTCAGACAATAGATCGTCTAGAGCTTCGCCGTATTGTAGAGAACGAAGTCCTGGAGTATTTGGTGAAGAGATATTCACAGCAATGTAACCAGCGTATTGATATACCTTCTCCATACAGATCAAGTAATCTTCAGCGCCCTTTTCAATTGGTGTGTCTTTGTTCTTACCGATGTTGATACCTAAGATGCCGTCATAGTTCGACTTCTTAACGTTCTCAATAAGATTGTCGACGCCTAGGTTATTGAACCCCATGCGGTTGATGATACCTTCAGCTTCAACAAGACGGAACAGACGTGGTTTGTCATTACCGGCTTGTGGACGAGGAGTTACCGTTCCTACTTCAACGAAACCAAAACCCATTGCGCCAAATGCATCAATACATTCGCCGTTTTTATCTAGGCCAGCCGCTAGGCCAACTGGGTTTTTAAAAGTAAGACCCATGCATTCTACAGGTCGATTAGGTAATTGTTGGCGATACAAAAGATCAATAGGAGTGCCTGTGAAGCGTTTGAAATTTTGAATTGCAAGATCATGTGCCTTTTCGGCATCAAGTTGGAAAAAGCCAGTTCTGGCTAGACGGTAGAGCATTGTGCCTCCGATAGAAAAAAGCCCCGTGTAAACGGGGCGATATTATTTACTTATTTACTCAACTATTCAATCTATTACTGTCTGTAAGGGTAAGATAATCGAGTTTGTTAGCGAATGAGGTTCTTTATTAAGCAAACGTTATCGTTTCAGCAGTCAGTTTACTCATTTCTAGTCTCTACCATATTACAGCCACCCACTCTTTTAACAACAAGCAAGGTGTCCACGAAGTGGGTCCGTCAAAAGAAGTGGGTCCGTCAAAAATCGTCAGATCGATTGATGCCACTTTATAGAAACGAAAAAGGCAGACCTTATGGCCTGCCCTTGTGTCTTTCGTTTTATCTAATCACTAATCTGTCGACATGCAGTTTAGATTCAATAACATCAACTCACGAAGTGCTACTGAGAACTTGGCAAACTCATGAACCGAACCTACTTTGAATTCATTGAGGATACTTTCCCAACGATGTAGAGAAACAGAGTTACTTTCCATCCAATCATCAAGCGCTTTAATCACATCGATGTCTGAAGCACAACCGCAGTTAAGCACTTGGCCAGTTAGCTGACGTTGCTGCCAATCCAGATCTTCTCTGAATGCTGCACGTGCCAGCGCTTGCCAGTTGTTATCTACAGCTTGACCATTGATTTGCTTCAAGAACCAGTGCAGAGACAAACGGTCGCCAAGGTTGAAGTAAAGCTTCGACGCTTGTTGTACTGTTTTACCCGTCTCACGAGCTACTGTGGATATATCCAGTGCCGAGTACAAGCTAGACAAACGCGCAACTGAATTAGCCAACTCAGGGGTTACGCCTTGGTCAATCCATAACTGTGCCATTGCGTTATGCTCTTCTAC
>NZ_JBFRSN010001420.1:0-1315 GCF_041473595.1 Vibrio sp. 10N.222.46.A1 | reverse complement strand
TAACAATCGTATTGGAAAGAATGATTAAAGTAGCGCCATGTTAAGTGAATTATTTTAGGGTAAACGTGATATACATCAGACTCTCAGTTGACTATAAATCAGCAAGTTACAGGATAATTAGTCATCAAGCGACTAATTATCCGTCACATTAGGCTTTATCAACTGCTAAATTCTCTTTAATTTTAAGTCTATTCAATAATCCTGAATACTCTCTCAGGTAATTGAAAGGATAATTACCAAAATTTAGATGATATTTGATAGGTTGTTCACACTAAAACTCCGTTACTAGCTAGGTTAGTAACTTTATCCCTTATACCCGTGCATAAACTCTTAGGCTATTTAATTAATTATTTTCGAGAGCTTATTTTATATAAGTACGTTAATAATATATTCGAGAATCAAATACCTACAATCTGACAATGCCTATGATTAGATACATTTACTCATATAATTCAACAAATATGAGACTCAGGGGGATGACATGAGAAGTATGGTGTTCAGCCAAGACATGGGCTTTCAGGAATCACGATGGCATCAACGAAGAGCAATCGACACCATAGCTTTTGGCACCATAGCTCTCAACACCATAGCTCTCAACAGATAGTTTCGTTGAAAGAAGAGCTAAACCGCTCTTGGAGTGGTATTGAAGTGGCGCTTAAATTCGCGACTGAATTGGGATGGGCTCGAGTAGCCGACTCGGCGAGCAGCATCGCTGATTCGTAAGCCTTCTAGTTGAATCAGTTCTTTGGCTTTGTTGAGTCTTACCTTCTTCAAATATTGAAGAGGAGATTCAAAGGTGACATTACGGAATGCATTGTGGAAGGCAGACACGCTCATGTTGGCTTCGTCGGCAAGCGATTGAACAGTGATGGTTTGGTCGTACTCTTCATGCACTTTAGACAGCGCTTTAGCGACACGTGCGTAATGGCCGTCATGATGAGCTAAATCAAACAACACACGCCCTTCTGAACCGGTTAGGGCGCGGTAGACAATTTCGCTGACCATGGCATCGCCCAATATATTGGCTTCAATGTCACAATGTAGAGTTTTGACCAATCGAGTAAAGCTCTCCAGCATTTGCTCTTCCATTGGCGTCGATTCTAAGCCGCTCGAATTCTGCTTGTGCTTGTTGCAGTAGCTCTCTAGAAAGCCTTGGTCTTCCAGCTTTTTGACTAAGCTGTGCAAGCGCTGAGAATCGATGCTTATCGACAAACCAAGCAATGGTTCGCCATTTACAGGTAAGGCTTCACACTCCAATGGCATTGGCACGCCTACCACAAGATAATCACCAGCAGCGTAAGTAACGGGTCTATCG
>NZ_JBFRSN010001419.1:0-384 GCF_041473595.1 Vibrio sp. 10N.222.46.A1 | reverse complement strand
AATTTCATCTAAGAATAGAGTTCCGCCTTGAGCAAATTCAAATTTACCCACTCGCTTGCTTTCTGCGCCAGTGAACGCACCTTTCTCATGACCATACAGTTCACTCTCTATCAGGTTTTCAGGTACCGCACCGCAATTGACGGCGACGAAGTTTTGTTCTCGCCGGCTGCTTTGTTCATGTAGAGAGCGTGCGACCAACTCTTTGCCTGTGCCAGTTTCACCAAAGAGTAAAATGTCAGCGTTAGTATCTGCCACATGAGTGATGATAGAACGCAGGTCGGTCATTGATTGCGTGTCACCAATGATTCTCGGCCCAAGCGCTTTACTGGCCTTTAAAGAGCGCTTCAATTCAAGATTCTCGAGTGTGAGTTGACGTTTTTCTAT
>NZ_JBFRSN010001418.1:0-369 GCF_041473595.1 Vibrio sp. 10N.222.46.A1 | reverse complement strand
CTAGCTATAGCCATGAATAAAATTATCTCCCTTTATATATTAATTATACTCTTCTTGGCAGGTTGTAATTTAGAATTGTCAGAAGAGGTTGATGTAAAACCAGCAATAACATTAGAACGGATCGATATTAGCGTCTCCTCATCAGGAATTCGGGGAACAAGTAAATTAACGATGAGGAAGGGGAACAAAAAAGCTTTCGTCGCAGTAGGTTATTATTCTGATCACTCTTCAAAGGTGCTAACTGATTTAAGCATTTGGCGCTCTAATAACAAGAACATTGGATATTTTGTAGAACCGGGACAATTAATTGGCAAAGCGTTAGGATTTATAAAGATCACAGCCACTAAAGATGGAGTCACCAGTAACACA
>NZ_JBFRSN010001417.1:0-1165 GCF_041473595.1 Vibrio sp. 10N.222.46.A1 | reverse complement strand
GAATATAGAGAAAGGCGCAAAGTTTTCACTTTGCGCCTTTTTTATTGAGGTAAATGGCCACGCGTTTAGGTCTGTTTTGTGTCAAACCTTTTACTGCGTCTTAAGCCACCATTTACCTCTGCCAGTCAACGTTGCAATGACTGAGTTATCTAGCTGAACGACTAATCCCTAATAGTTCAGCCTACGATTCGTTACTTTGTTTCTAATGAAACGCTTGCTTTGTAAACAGTCGCTAGTTAAGCCGTTTCTAGTTCAGCCTTTGGAACCACGTTTAGGCGGTCGCCATAGATTGGACGTAGTGCTTGCATAACTTCAGTACGAGTCATCACACCGACCATTACGCCATTTTCTAGCACTGGAAGCATATGTGGTTGGCTTACTTTCATCGCTTTTGCACGCTCTTCTAAAGAAAGAGAGGTCAGGCGAGTGGCATAGCCCATGCTTGTTGTCGGGTACAGTTGTTCTTTATCGATACATAGGAACTCAGCAACATCGACCAGTTTGTCGTTTGCATCAATAGCCACTACGTCACGGCTCATTAGGTCTACCACTTTCTGACCTTTAGTCGGAATGTAGTCTTGGCACCAAAGGTCAACCATTACGTCGTGAACAGAGAGGATACCTACTAGGCGGCCTTCAACATCGCAAACAGGAGCGCTAACAAGTTGAGCATCTAAAAGTGAATCAATCGCCACTGAAGTAGGCATTTCTACGCTCAGTGTAATTGGTTGAGTGTTCATGATTTGCTTGATAGTAGTTGTAGTGTTCATAGTGGTTTCCTTAACTGACGTAATTTCTGTTGTTTGAGTTATTGCTGTAATTTTTGCCGCTTTAAGCTGCGGGCGACGGTAGATACTCCAATTGGCTAAGCCGACCAATACCGCACCACCTACAATGTTGCCGAATGTCACTGGTATTAAGTTTGCAGTGACAAATTTCATGATGTTCAGGTCTGCATACTGGGCTGATGTTGCGCCAATTTGCATCCAAAAACTCTCTGGTGCGAATGCTTGAATTGTGATGCCTAATGGAACCATAAACATATTCGCCACACAGTGTTCAAAGCCTGAGCTAACGAACATTGCAACGGGTAATACGGTCATCATTGCTTTAGTCATGGCGTTAGCTGAGCTGAACGTTAACCAAATTGCTAAACACACTAGTA
>NZ_JBFRSN010001416.1:0-799 GCF_041473595.1 Vibrio sp. 10N.222.46.A1 | reverse complement strand
TTGCTAAACACACTAGTAAGTTACAAAGCACACCCAAAGCGAAAGCTTGAACAGGGCTGTGGTGTAGCTTGTGTTGAGCAATGTTTAGAGCGTTTAAGCCCCATTGCCCGCCATCCAGTTGATATAAGCCTGCTGCACTTACCAAAGCCAGTAGGAACATTGCACCGATAAAGTTGCCTACATATACCTTGCCCCAGATAGACAGCATCTTGGTGAAGGTTATCTGCTTATTAGCCCATGAAATGCTTGATAACACCGAACTGGTAAATAGCTCGCCACCACAAATAACAATCAGGATTAACCCCATGCTGAATGCAAGACCACCGGCTAAGCGACTTAATCCCCATCCTGCATCAGCGCTACCTGTGGTCACCGTGATGTAGAATAAAAAAGCAAGCCCGATGAATGCGCCAGCCATGATTGCCAAACTCAATGTCATGCTGCTGGTTTTATTTGCTTTGCTTAATGCAAATTTCTCGGCTTCCGCCATCATTTCTGTTGGCGAGAACAGTTGCTGATTTTCAGAAGTGCTGGTTGCCATATCCCCCCCTTGAACAATCCGTCATGTGTAATTCCTAGTGTTAATGACTTGGTTAATCCGTAATGGTTAATCATGGTTAATCAGTAATGTTTTGCAGGGCTCGTTGTGTCCTGCCATTCCAGATTAGGGGGTTGAGGGGTAGAGGTAAAATTGATAATTTTTAGAAACCACATCAAAAATATTGATATAGATTTGGTTAGGCGTAGAATGAAATTGATTGCTCATCGGCTTAACAAAAACGAGCAGCAGGACATAAGT
>NZ_JBFRSN010001415.1:0-468 GCF_041473595.1 Vibrio sp. 10N.222.46.A1 | reverse complement strand
AACGAAGTTATCGAGGTTGATACTACTTCAGATCAATGCTGTTCAATCGTCCCATAAAGATAAGCAGCTCAATCACATCTTTGTGAGCTTCAAGCAGTGCTCGTTTGGTTTGGCTGTAGGCTGCGAGTCGACCGTGTTTCCGTATAGAACATACTTTCGTTCTGTATTTGTAATCACCATTCTCAGAGAAAACACGCCATTTAGCTATGTAGCACTCGTCGCGATGTTCAGGGTCACTCTGCGTTGGATTGGGCTTAAATACAATTTTAGGCTCTAAACTATGAGGCAGACGTGTCATGAGATAGGGTTCTTTGAGGACCTTTGGCCAAAACTTGCCCCAAAGCTGTCTACCTAGCTCATCTCTTAATTTGATGGTTTTCTTGAGTGCTTTGTCTTCCCCCATACGAACAAAGCCAACTGAACGATGTAATACCGTATCGTCGGGTGTATGAATGTGGATCTTAAAAG